>CAVIYT010000078.1:4780-39220 GCA_963646925.1 Paludibacteraceae bacterium | reverse complement strand
GAATGCAAGCAGCGCAACTACAACATGACGAAGGATAAGAAGACTCATCCGGACCGCATGGAGACAAAGAAGTACTGCAGATTCTGCAAGAGACATACGATGCACAAAGAAACTAAGTAATCCGGTTTGCAAGAAGGACGTGAATTTATGGGAGAAACAGTAAGTAATGAGAAAGCCCCTAAAACGGACTTTATCAAAGGCTTAAAAGCTGAATTCAATAAGATCATCTGGCCGGATAAGGATACGCTTACAAAGCAGACCATCGTTGTAGTCGTATCAACAGTAATTCTGGGGATTGTTATCGCAGTCCTTGACCTGATCATCAAATATGGTCTCAATATTGTAATTGGTTAAGGATGAGGTGAAGATATGTCAGAAGCACAATGGTATGTTGTACACACTTATTCCGGATATGAGAATAAGGTAAAGGTTGACATTGAGAAAACAATCGAAAACAGAGGCCTTCAGGATCAGATCTTAGAGGTTTCCGTCCCGCTGGAAGAAGTTATCGAGCTTAAGAACGGTGCGCAGAAACAGGTTGAGCGCAAGATGTTCCCGGGCTACGTACTGATCCATATGATCATGAATGATGATACCTGGTACGTTGTTCGAAACACCAGAGGCGTCACCGGATTCGTAGGACCGGGATCCAAGCCGGTACCGCTTTCAGAAGAAGAGATGATGAACCTTGGCTTTAAGACACCAGACGTCGTTGTAGATTTCGCTGTCGGAGATACCGTTGTTGTTACGGCCGGCGCATGGAAGGATACAGTCGGTGTCATTAGAACCGTCAATGAGTCCAAGCAGTCCATTACAATCAACGTCGAGATGTTCGGCCGTGAAACACCGGTGGAACTGAGCTTTTCTGAAATCAAGAAAATGTGACCGTAAACGGACAGAAGTCCTGACCGGTCGTCCGTACCTTTTTTGGGAAAACGGACTTTGTGCCCGCGTGGGAGGGAAATCCCCGACATTACCACATTATTTAGGAGGTGCCTAATTATGGCAAAGAAAGTTACAGGTTATATTAAATTACAGATTCCTGCCGGCAAGGCAACACCGGCTCCGCCAGTTGGACCGGCTCTTGGACAGCACGGTGTTAACATCGTACAGTTCACTAAGGAGTTCAACGCAAAAACTGCTGATCAGGGCGATATGATCATCCCGGTTGTTATCACAGTTTACGCTGACAGAAGCTTCAGCTTCATCACAAAGACTCCGCCGGCTGCTGTATTATTAAAGAAGGCTGCAAAGATCAAATCCGGTTCCGCAACACCGAACAAAACAAAGGTAGCTACTCTTACAAGAGCAGAAGTACAGAAGATCGCTGAGCTCAAGATGCCAGACTTAAACGCTGCAAGCATCGAGGCTGCTACAAGCATGATCGCTGGTACTGCTCGTTCCATGGGTATCACCGTAACAGACTGATCGTAAGCGACTGAATGGAGGATGGACCTCCATATACAGCAACAAACACGTGGGAGGGAGGACTCCCGACACTACCACAGGAGGTTATTTAAATGAAAAGAGGAAAAAGATACGTAGAAGCGGCAAAAGCTATCGACCGCGCTACTCTTTATGATACAGCAGATGCAATCGCATTAGTTAAAAAGTCTGCTGTTGCTAAATTTGATGAGACAATCGAGGCTCACTTAAGAACAGGCTGTGATGGCCGTCATGCTGATCAGCAGATCCGTGGTGCAGTAGTTCTGCCGCACGGAACAGGTAAGACTGTTCGTATCCTTGTATTCGCTAAAGGACCGAAGGCTGATGAGGCACAGGCTGCAGGCGCTGACTTCGTTGGAGCAGAGGATTTAATCCCGAAGATCCAGAACGAAGGCTGGTTAGATTTTGATGTAGTTGTTGCTACACCGGATATGATGGGCGTTGTTGGACGTCTTGGTCGTGTACTTGGACCGAAGGGCTTAATGCCGAACCCGAAGGCTGGTACAGTAACAATGGACGTTACAAAGGCTATCAAAGAGATCAAAGCTGGTAAGATTGAGTACAGACTCGATAAGACAAACATCATTCACGTGCCAGTAGGTAAGGCTTCTTTCACAGAAGAACAGTTAGCGGACAACTTCCAGACGCTTATGGATGCAATCAACAAAGCAAAACCGAGCACAGTAAAGGGCGCTTACTTAAAGAGCGTTACTCTTACTTCCACAATGGGACCGGGCGTTAAGTTAAACGCAGCTAAGTTAACAAACTAAGCGGAAATGTCACCTTAAGGTGACATCCCCATTGATAAAAGGTTTGGTTGTCAAATGCCCATCCATCCTTGCGTGCAAGCACGCAGGCTCTTTGGTTGCTTGACAACACGTTTAAGCAAATTTTGCAGAAACTGATTGACAATCCGAATATATTATGTTAGAGTATTCGAGTATTGAATGCCGAAGACAGCAGGTGCCGTAAGGCGTAAGGTAAAAACACCTGCCGAGGAACGTACAAAACTCACACAGAATTTTGTAAACCTCTCTGTCTGCGGACGGAGAGGTTTTTTCCGTAAAGCGATAGAAAATGCTGTGACGGCGAATCCAATACTAAAATAAAACAGGAGGTAAACCATTCATGGCAAAAGTTGAATTAAAGCAGCCGGTTGTTGCTGAGATCGCTGAAGTCCTCAACGGAGCAAAGTCTGCTGTAGTCGTCGACTACCGTGGATTAACTGTTGAGCAGGATACTGCTCTTCGTAAACAGTTAAGAGAAGCTGGCGTTTCTTATAAAGTATATAAGAACACAATGATCCGCTTCGCTGCAAAGGGAACTGAGTTCGAAGCACTTGAGCCGAATCTTGAAGGACCGACAGCACTGGCTGTATCCAAAGAAGACGCAACAGCTCCGGCAAGAGTATTAGCCGAGTTCGCAAAGAAAGCTGAGAAGCTTGAATTAAAAGGCGGCGTTGTAGAGGGAACATACTACGATGCAAAGGGAATCAATGTAATCGCGAGCATCCCGTCCAGAGAGGTTCTTCTTGGAAGACTTCTTGGAAGCATGCAGTCTCCGATTACAAACTTCGCGCGTGTCCTCAACCAGATCGCAGAGAAGAACGGCGAAGGCGCAGAAGCTCCGGCAGAGGCTTAATTTTAAGTATCCCGGAACAGGCAGCATAAAATATGCTGTATAAATGTTGTGAAAAACAAACGTGAAATATAAAATTATATGGAGGTAAATTATAATGGCAAAGTTAACAACCGCTGAGTTTATCGAAGCTATCAAGGAATTATCCGTATTAGAGTTAAACGAATTAGTAAAGGCTTGTGAGGAAGAGTTCGGTGTATCCGCCGCAGCAGGCGTAGTAGTTGCAGCAGCAGGCGCTGGCGCAGCAGCAGAGGAAGAGAAGACTGAGTTCGACGTTGAGCTTACAGAGGTAGGCCCGAACAAGGTTAAAGTTATCAAAGTTGTTCGTGAAGTAACAGGCCTTGGCCTCAAGGAAGCTAAGGACGTTGTAGACGGCGCTCCGAAGGTTCTTAAGCAGGGTGCATCCAAAGACGAAGCTAACGACATCAAGACAAAACTTGAGGCTGAAGGCGCTAAGATTACTCTTAAGTAATTCAACTTACTTTGAATGTTTTAGGTCCGCAGGTTGGGAAACCGATCTGCGGACTTTTTTCGTTTTGGGGCGATTGTAAGTAATTTGACGGTAGAAAGACAGGCGCTTATGTGTTAAAATGGATAGCATGAAAATGGCATTGCCTGCCCATTATACAGATAAAAATACACGGAGTGTGTGCGCACGATGCGGCGGGACAAAAAGGAGAAAGAAATGATTGAGGAATTAGTAAAGAGATATCCGGTTCTGGAAACCGTAAAGGACCAGATCGGGGACGCATACAAGATCTTAGAGGCATGCTATGAGAACGGCGGAAAGCTTCTGATCGCCGGAAACGGCGGAAGCGCCGCAGACTCTGACCACATCGTCGGCGAGCTGATGAAAGGATTCGTAAAACGCCGTCCGGTATCCACCGAACTTGCGGAAGCTTTAAAACAGGCAGACACGGAGAGAGGCGCGGAGCTTGCGAAAAAACTCCAGGGGGGACTTCCGGCCATCGCCCTCACAAACCATGCGGCCCTGTCCTCCGCGTTCGCAAATGATGTGGACGGAACACTTTCCTACGCGCAGCAGGTAAACGGCTACGGAAAAGCAGGAGATGTGTTCCTGGGGATCAGCACTTCCGGAAATGCGGAGAATGTGATGTACGCGGCGGTTACAGCGAAGGCAAAGGGAATGAAGGTCATCGGCCTTACCGGAAAGACCGGCGGAAAACTCGCGAAGATCGCCGATGTTTCCATCATCGTGCCGGAGCAGGATACTTACAAGATCCAGGAACTCCACCTGCCGATCTACCATGCGCTCTGCCTGATGTTAGAAGATAGATTTTATGCGGAATAGGGGTGCGGTGACAATGCGCTGCATGGCACTGTGGAATGCCGGGGACAGCTGTGAGAACTGCCCGGATATTTCGGGAAACAAAGAGCTGGAGACGCGGTGGAGAAATAACATAACCTGGGGGGAATTATGAAGAGACGGGAATGGGTCTCGTTAATTATTCTGGCGCTGGCGGCGGTGCCTGCGCTGCTAGTTGCCATTGGACAGATCTACGTGACGGGGGTTGACGGGATCAGACTCCGAAGGTCGGAAACAATCGATCTTCTGACGGAGATCACGGTGCTGTTCTTTCTGTATCTGTTCACGATCTGGAAAATTGAATCGAACCGGATCCGGACAGGGACGGTACTTCTTATCACAGCCGGATTCCTCTGGATCCACCAGGCGTTCACGGCGATGGTTTTGTCCGGCGCTTATGTGCTGGTACTTTTGATGCTCGGGGCGAGACTCCGCAGAGGAATGGATAGAAACCATATCTGGAAAGAATACCATGGAATCACGGGACTCGCGGACTTTCTTCTCGGAAGCGGATTTATGATTTTCCTGTTTTGTCTTGGATCCCTGTTCTTCGGATGCGGGATCACAAGCTTTCGGTTTCTCACGGTGATCATCGCTGGATTTCTGATTGGATTCCGTTTTATGGAATTAAAGACGGCGGGAGAGACAGAAAAGCCGTGGAAACGGATTCCGGAAAAGACAAAGATCTCCCTGAAGATGTCCGTCTGTATTGCGCTCATGCTCGCAATGATCCTTTTGCAGGCGGGAAGAATGAACATCTGCGCGGACTACGATTCGCTCCACTATGGACTGCGAAACGAGTATGTCCTGGATAACGGCGGCGGAATCTATGAAAATCTCGGAATGGTGAATGTGGTCTACACCTACTCAAAAGGTCTTGAGACACTGCTTTTACCGATCTCCGGGCTGCCGTCCTACGGATTTTTCCTGAGTTTCCAGATCTGGATGACCATCGGAGTCCTGATCTCGGCAGGACAGATCGTGGAACTGTTTGTGGGAAGAAAATACGCGGTGGGCTGCATGACACTTCTCTCCTGCATTCCGGGAATCATGAACATGTCCATCACGGCAAAGACAGATTCCATGACGGTGTTTATGCAGCTTGTGATGCTGCTGTTTCTTCTGCTCTATATCCGCAGACAGAAGAGCGCTTACCTGGTGATGGCGGTGGACTCCTACCTGATGACACTGGTGTTAAAGCCAACGGCACTCGTGTTTTCCACGGCGGCGGCAGGAACGGCGGGACTCTATTTCCTGTTTACAAGACAGCTGAAGTTTAAATTCAGGGGAAGTTTTCTCCCGTCACTTGGCTTTATGGTTCCGATGTGGCTGCTGATCTGGTATCGAACATGGCTGCACACGGGACTTCCGCTGACTTCCGTGTTCAACTCGATCTGGGCGGCTCTGGGATTTACCGTACGGTACCCGTACCGGTTTGAGAGCCTGCCGTCAAACGGAGGATCTTTGATCTCTCTTGAGGGACTGAAGCACATTTTAAAGAGAATTTACGGCGTTCTCATGGCCCCGGTGGGCGAGGACATGGCCCATGTGCGGATCGCCTGGGGGACACCGCTGCTTCTGATCTTCCTGCTTGTGGTCTGCCTGCCGGTGATGGCGGATGTGAGAAGGTCGAGACGGAAAGAGAAGAATTCTTTGATCTGCCTGGCACTGGTATTTGTGACGAACGGGCTTATGAGTCTCGTGGCGCTGTACCTGTTATGGCAGGTGGACGGAAACTATTTCCTGCTTCTCTACGCGCTGTCAGCGATCCTGGCGGTGATCGTGGCGGGAAAATTAAAGAGCGGATTCCTTCGCATGACGATCTGCAGGATGCTGGTGCCGTTCCTTATTTTCAACGTGACGATCACGGCGGTGAGCAACTGGGGCGGAACGCTGGGACTGACGCCGGTGAAATTTGTTCATAAGGGATATTATGACCACATGGAAGAATCCCATGAACTGCTTGTTTCTTACGGAAATGAGAAGATCTGGGATATCCTGGCGGAGAATCCGAGAAACCGCGTCATCGTATTCGGGGAACAGCCGGAAATGCTGCGGTTCCCATGCAGCACCCAGAGCTACACGGATATCGAGGGAAGCGGCGGAAACTTCAACCTGTCATCCAGCCCGGAGGCGCTGGCGGACTTCTTTACATTCGTGGGAGTGGATTATATCTACCTCGGAAGCGGATACTTAAAACCTGGAACGGACGGATTCCGGAACGTGACGGGACTTTTAAAACAGGGGTATCTCATGGACCTCCTGTATGAAAATGGAAACGGGCTTGCGGTATTCTCGTCTGATCCGAAGGAACTCACCGAGGAGGAGAGTGCGGCACTTTTAGCGGAGTTTACCGAAAAATACTGGCCCGGAGAACAGCAGTAAGGGGATAAGACATGAATTTACAGGAGAAGATCTCGGAAGCGTGGAAGAGATGGAGCCCGGAGCTTCTGATCTTTGCACTCTTCCTGGGATTTGGATTTTGGATCAACCGGGGAGTGGAATTAAAGGGACTTTACATGGATGACCTGTACCTCTGGTCCTGCTACGGGGACCAGTCGTTCACGGAGTATGTGTTCCCCATGGGCAGCAGCCGGTTCCGCTTCCTGTTTTACCTGGCATCCTGGCTGGAGCTTTTCTTTATCGGGGGACATGTGGAATGGATGGTTCCGTTCAACATTATCCTGAACGCGGGAATCGCTTACAGCATTTACCGGATGGCGGTGTCATTCAGCGATGGGAGAAAGATCATCAGCTTTGCGGCTGGAATTCTCTACCTGTCATCCAGAATGGCATATTATCAGATCGGTCAGTTTTATGGGCTGATGGAGAGCCTGGCGCTCTGGGCGGCGTTAGGAATGCTGTATTTTTTATACCGGTATGTGAATGAGAAAAAGGCGGGGGCCTTTCTTATGGCGAACGTCCTGTACTTTGCGGTCAGCTTTATTCATGAGCGGTATATGGCGCTTCTGCCGTTATTACTTCTGGCGGTGGTCCTTGGATTTGGAAAAGGCCTGTCAGCGGAGACTGTGACAGCGGAGCCGGAGCGAAAGAGTGAGCCGGAACACGCCGCGGAGCAGGGACGCAGTCGCGGAAGAGGACAGAGCCGCGGGGCGCAGAGTAAGAAAGAGGCGGCAGTCCGCACGGCAGCGGCGGAGGAAAACGGGGGTTTTCGTCTTCCGAAGATCCTGCTTCTTGTGATTACGCTTCTTGTGTTCGGCCTGATCCAGATGATCCGCCTTCACACCATCGGGACGCTGTCACCGGCGGGAACCGGCGGAACGGATGTGGCGGATACGTTTAAGTTTACCGACGCAATCGGACAGGCGTTGAGCCAGGTGGGATTTGTGTTCGGAAGAAACTCCGGACCGATCTATCTCTGCATCGAACCGTTCGCGGAGAGCCCGGATGGAATCAGAAACCTTATTCTGTCGGCAGAGGCAGTTCTCGGCTTGGGCGTGCTGGCGGCTGTGATCGGCATGATCCGGGAGCGGGACGAGATCATCTGTCACTTAAAGAACACAGTGCTGTTCCTGGTGTTTATCGCCCTCTGCATCGGCTGTTCCAGCGTGACGATCCGTGTGGAGATGCGCTGGGTCTATGTGGCTTATGCGGCGGCGCTTCTGTTCTTTGCCTACCTGTCACGGGTGATGGGAAAGGCGGGGATCCTGGTGCTGTTGTACGGCTGCCTGATCTTCCCGGTGGAGACATACTACCGGGATAACTGGGACAACCTGTATCTGTGGGCACCCCAGATCGAGTACAATTCCCTGGCGGAGAAGACATATGGAACATACGGGGACGATATTTTCGACAAGGAGATCTACATCATTGGTCATGAGTTTGAAATCAGTGACTTTAATGCGGAAACATTCCTGAAAGTATATGCAAAAGGAAAAACAAATGTTCCGAAGCTGCAGTTTATCGACAGTGATATGGACCTCAGGGAGATCACGGATAACATGGTGATCCTGTGCGAGGACCCGGAACACAACGCGTACAATGATGTGACGGAGATCGTAAAGAGACAGCGGTTCGACACGCCGTTTGGAAGCTACGAGGACGGCTGGATCGATGAGCATGCGAAGATCGTTCTGACGAACGGGGAGAGCAATAAGCTGACCTTAAAGTGCTACTACCCGGGAAAACTTACGGGCGGTGAGACCTGTAAGATCAAGGTGAACGGACGGCAGATGGATGATCTCGTATTTACGGATAATACGATGTACTATGAGATCCCGGCTGCGCCGTATCAGAGATTTACCGTGGAATTTTCCTGCAACTTCTATGTAAAGGGGGCGAAGGAACACCGCGGGGAAGAGAATCTGGCGATGGTCGTGAAGGTGGTAGAGTAAAGATCCGATCGACGAAGGCGATTCAGAATGGATCTTTGCTGGTAACTGTGCAGGTAAGAAACAGTTGCCGGAGTAGTAAAAACGGCAGGTCCGCAGAAATTCTTTCGCGGACCGCCGGAAAATTCAGAAACAAAAGTTTCTGCGAAATAGCAGCTGGAGAAGAGAGGCTGCGACAGTAAAAAAGGAGAATCAGAAAAATGAGTGAACAGCAGTTGGCTTCCACAGCCGTGGGATTTGCCATTGCCGCGGTCCTGTTCCTGATCGTCATATATTTCTGGCGGAAGAGGAACATGACTGCCCACTTAGCTCCCGTAAAGCGGGAACTCAAGAAGGAAAAGCAGTGGCTGCGGCGCGGGGAGTATAATGCGGCTATGGTAAAGGGCCGCCAGAATCTGGAACTGTTCTTAAAGCTGGTGGCGGAGTTCAATGGGATCGAACTTGACAATTCCGCCCAGGCGATGGCGAACGCCAAGAACGGTGCGGATGGAAGAGGACAGCGCGAGACTTACCGGATGAACGGAAGAAAGCGCCAGAGAGTCATGACATTCCAGCAATTTGGATGGTGGCTCGACGAGAACGGGTATCTGGACCGGGTCGGAAAGTGGGAATTGAATGAGATCCGCGTCATTGGAAACAAGGCGGTGCATGAGAATTACGTTTCCAAGGAAGATGCTTATAATCAGTACAACTACATGGAAGACCTGTTAAAGATCGTATCAGACCGCCACGCAAACCGTCACAGACAGAGAGGTCCGGAGATCAAGAAGAGCCAGGCGGGGCGCCGCGGGACGAGTGTAAAAAAGACATCCGGGACGCAGGCGAAAGGACACGGACAGCAGGGACAGAACCGCGGACAGAACCAGTCCCAGGGACGCAGTCAGAGTCGGACAGGGCAGAGCCAGTCTAAGAACGGTAGCCAGGGACAGACCCAGAAGAGCAGCGGGAAACAGTCCGGCAGCAAGAACGGACAGAATGCCAGAACAAGCGGGAATACGAGGCAGGACACGAAGGTAAGTGGAAAATCGGGTCAGCAGAGTAAGAAAACTCAAAATACAGTGAAAGCCGCGGCAAAAACACCGGCAACCAGTCTGGTCGAGAAAAATACAGAGAGTGCCCAGCCGGAGAAACTGAGTTCCTCTGCAAAGAGACGCCAGAGAAGAAAGCGCGCGAAAGCGGCAAGGGAGGCGACTGAGGCAGCAGGACTGAAACGGGAGAACACACCGCAGGTAAAAACGGTGAAACAGGCAGAACCCCGTCCGGTGCGCGCAGAAGAGAAAACGGCAAAGCAGACGGAAACCAGTCCGGTACGTCGGGAAAGCAGAGTAGAGCGCCAGCCGCAGACGTCCATGAGGATCGTGACTCTGAGCCAGTCAACGGGTGGCCGGACAGCGGCAGGAACTGGTAAGAAACAGAGTGAAGGCGCAGCATCACAGCCGAAGAAGCAGAGTGTAGATGCGGCAGGACAGACACAGAGCAAAGACAGAGCAAAGCAGGAAGCAAGACGCCGCAGACCGAGAAGAAGACCGGAAGCGAAAAACGCAGAAAAGAGTGCAGAAAGAACCGTTGAGAGAACCGCGGCAGGCAGAGGAGATCATGAAGAATAAGAAAAGTGATGTCTATATCGGACTCCCGATCCTGGGAATGATTTTTTATCTGGCATATATCAAGCGCTCCGCCATCGACATGGTGTATTCTGATTATATCCGGCTCATCAATTCCTATCTGCCGGATGTGTGGAATCCGGATAAGTTCTTTGTGGCGGACCTGCTGACGAGAATCCCGGTGAACTTCTTAGAGCGCGGACTGAACGTCATGATCTTCGGCTACAGCGTCACCGCGGACCGTGTCATGGGCATCCTGGGCTTTGGACTTTCTGCCCTGGTCATCGGTTTTTACAGCAGGCGGAAAGAGCTGAACCTGATCTGGTACGCAGTGATGATGATCGCCATGTTCAGCCTGAATAAGTGGGAAATGCTGTACAATGGAACCGGATGGGCGCATTTCCTGGCGTTCGGATTATTTTTCTGGAATTACGCTCTGCTTGACCGGGTGTATGAAAAAGGATTTCGGAACGCGAAGAGATCGGAACTTGTACTGCTCTTTGTACTGCCGTTTGTGATCACCATCGGAGCGGCGGGACCGTACTGCGCGATCTACACGGTTACGATCGTGATGGCGTATCTGTTTATCTATGTGCGTGATATTGTGATGGTAAAAATCTTATCTGGTAAATATCAGACAAAGACGGATGAGCAGAATACAGCCGGTGCAGGCGGCAAAAATGCACCGGGCAGGCACAATGGAAAAGCCGGTGTGATCGGCTTGATTTCGGACAATCTTGCAGGAATCGGCGCTGTCCGCACCATCGCCCTGATCGCGGTGGCAGTCATCCCGTTCCTCATCTACCTCTGGAGCAACTCCCAGGCGGTATATGAATATTCCGGCGCGGTGAATGTGCCGCTCTTTACGGCTTTCCGACAGGATCCGAAATTTTTTATTAAATTTCTTCTTAAGTCTTTTGCTTCCATGGTTTTTGGAGTAGAATTGATTGACAGGAACTTTGCGGGGATTCCGGGGAAAGTCTGGTGCGCGGTCGGTGTGATCGTTCTGTTCGCGTATTTCTTTGCGCTGTGGATGAATTTTTACTACCGGATCGGGGAAAAGACGATCCTGCCGCTGATGCTCTTAGCGGGCGGCGGAATGAACCACCTGATGGTGCTTGTGAGCCGGTATATTTTTATGCCGAACGATAAGTACGGAATGAGTTCCCGGTACGCGCTGCAGTACCAGATCGGTATGGTCGGAATCTTCCTGACGTTTGCGCTGACTGCGAAGTGCGGGTTCCGCAAGACACAAAGCACAGTTGGCGGACATAAGACAAAAGATGGTCTGACAATGTCCGTAAAAACTTTGTCTATCGCCCTCGCCGCCATGTTTCTCATCGGAAATGTGATGACGACGGCTGAGGAGTTCCGCTTCGGAAAGTACCGGAAAGAACATAACCGGGACGAAGTAAAACAGATCTTATTAAATTTTGAAAACGAGTCAGACAAAACACTGGAGGACGCGCTGGAATATCACAAACCGGGATGCCGGGCAGCGCTTACGATCCTGAAAGAAAACGGTTGGAATATATGGAGGTAGACCTATGAAAGTAGTAATCCTGGCAGGAGGATTCGGAACAAGAATCAGCGAGGAGAGCCATTTAAAGCCGAAGCCAATGATCGAGATCGGTGAGAAGCCGATTCTGTGGCATATCATGAAATATTATTCCCAGTTCGGATATAACGAGTTTATCATCTGCCTGGGCTACAAACAGTATGTGGTAAAGGAATTCTTTGCTGATTACTTCCTTCACACATCTGACGTGACCTTCGATCTTGCGAATAACAGCATGAAGGTCCACAACAACTACTCCGAGCCGTGGAAAGTGACACTGATCGATACAGGACTCAACACCATGACCGGCGGACGTGTAAAGAGAATCAAAGAGTATGTGGGAAATGAGCCGTTTATGCTTACTTACGGCGACGGTCTCGCAAACATCGACTTAAAGGCACTGGAGGAGTTCCACAGGAGCCACGGAAAGATCGCAACCATCACAGCGGTCAACATCGGACAGCGCTTTGGTGTCCTTGACCTTGAGGAGAACGGAAAGATCAATTCCTTCCGCGAGAAGAACGACGATGACGGCAGCCTCATCAACGGTGGCTACATGGTATTAAATCCGGGTGTGTTCGATTACATCGAGGGCGATTCCACCGTATTCGAGCAGGCACCGCTCCGAAACCTCGCAAAGGACGGCGAGCTCATGGCATACCGCCACGAGGGATTCTGGAAGTGCATGGATACCCAGCGTGAGAAACAGCAGTTAGAGGCGATGTGGCAGTCCGGAGACGCTCCGTGGAAGATTTGGGAGTAACAAAAATGAATTTAGAAGAAGTATTTAACTTTTATAAAGAAAAGAAGGTTCTCGTAACCGGACACACCGGTTTTAAGGGAACCTGGCTTTCGAGGATCCTCGTAAATGCCGGCGCGGAGGTCACAGGATACTCCCTTAATCCGCCAACAGATCCGGCTCTGTTTGACATGGCAGGCCTTGAGGGAAAGATGAATTCCGTCATCGGCGATATCAGGGACCTCGCCCATTTAAAACAGGTATTTGAGAAAGTACAGCCGGAGATCGTCTTACATCTGGCGGCACAGCCGATCGTGAGAGATTCCTACAAGGATCCGGTCTACACCTACGAGACGAACGTTATGGGTACGGTCAATATTTTAGAGTGCGTCCGCTTAAATCCATGCGTAAAGTCTTTCTTAAACGTGACGACGGATAAGGTCTACGAGAACAGGGAGTGGGAGTACGGCTACCGCGAGGTGGACCGCCTGGACGGATACGATCCGTATTCCAACAGCAAATCCTGCTCCGAGCTTGTGACACACAGCTACAAGAAGTCCTTCTTCGCGGACGGACACTGCGCGATCTCTACTTGCCGCGCTGGAAACGTCATCGGCGGCGGCGACTTCGCCAATGACCGCATCGTTCCGGACTGCGTCCGAGCGGCGATGGCAAAGAAAGCGATCATCGTCCGCAACCCGCATTCTACCCGCCCGTACCAGCATGTGTTAGAGCCGCTTGCGGCGTACCTCATGGTTGCGAAGGCACAGTATGAGGACGGAAAATATGCCGGATACTACAACGTGGGACCGGATGACAAGGACTGTGTGACAACAGGAGAACTTGTGGACATGTTCTGCAGCGCCTGGGGAAATGGACTTTCCTGGGAGAACAAGAGTGACGGCGGTCCGCACGAGGCAAACTTCTTAAAACTCGACTGCTCCAAGTTAAAGACCACCTTCGGATGGCATCCGCGCTACGGCGTGAAAGAGGCCATTGGACTTACGGTGGAGTGGTGCCAGGAGTATGAGAAGAACGGTGACGTTGTGGCTGTCATGGACAGACAGATCAAAGAGATGTTCCGGTAGAGCAGAAGAAAATAGTTCACTATTTGAAAAAAGACAGAAAACCTGGAAGTGCGTACAGAAACTTTCAGGCGAATGAAATATTGTATACAGCAGGAACAAGCTCAGAATTGGTCTGCTGTATAATCAGGAAAGGAAAACGTTATGTTTGAAAACAAGACAGAGGCGGAGGCAAGAAAAGAGATCCTTGACCTTGTAGCCGAATATGCCGATAAATTCCATAACCAGAAAAAGGAATTCCATGAGGGAGACCGCATCCCCTACGCGTCCCGCGTGTATGACCGCAAGGAGATGGTAAACCTTGTGGACAGCTCCTTAGAGTTCTGGCTCACATCCGGCCGCTATACGGATGAGTTCGAGAAGAAGCTCGCGGAGTACCTTCATGTGCGCTACTGCGCCCTCGTAAACTCCGGTTCTTCCGCAAACCTGGTAGCGTTCATGACACTCACATCCCCGCTGCTCGGTGACCGCCGTGTAAAGCGCGGCGACGAGATCATCACCGTCGCTGCAGGTTTCCCGACGACTGTGACTCCGGCGATCCAGTACGGCGCCGTTCCGGTATTCGTTGACGTGACGATCCCGCAGTACAACATCGATGTTACAAAGCTGGAGGCGGCGCTTTCCGACAAGACAAAGGCAGTCATGATCGCCCACACGCTCGGAAATCCGTTCGACTTAAAGGCAGTCAAGGAATTCTGTGAGAAACATAACCTCTGGCTTGTCGAGGATAACTGTGACGCCTTAGGTTCCAGATACACCATCAATGGCGAGGAGAAATTCACAGGCACCGTCGGCGATATCGGAACATCCAGCTTCTACCCGCCGCACCATATGACCATGGGCGAGGGCGGAGCTGTATACACAGACAATCCGCTGTTAAACAAGATCATCCGCTCCTTCCGTGACTGGGGCCGCGACTGCGTCTGCCCGTCCGGACATGACAACCTCTGCGGACATCGCTTCGACAGACAGTACGGCGAGCTTCCGCTTGGCTATGACCACAAATATGTATACTCCCATTTCGGATATAACCTGAAAGCAACAGACCTTCAGGCAGCCATCGGATGTGCTCAGATCGAGAAATTCCCGACCTTCGTGGAGCGCAGACGTCACAACTTCGACCGTTTAAGAGCGGCTCTCGCTGAGACGGAAGAACGCCTGATCCTTCCGGTACCGGCTGAAAACTCCAGACCGAGCTGGTTTGGATTCCTGATCACATGCAAGGAGGGAACCGACAGAAACAAACTCGTCCGGTACATCGAGAGCAAGGGCATTCAGACAAGAATGCTGTTTGCCGGAAACCTGATCAAGCATCCATGCTTCGATGAGATGAGAGCAGAGAAAAAGGGCTATCGTGTTGTCGGTACCCTGGAAAATACAGACCGGATCATGAGCGATACCTTCTGGGTAGGCGTTTATCCGGGAATGACAGATGAAAAGATCGACTATATGGCAAAAGTGATTAAAGAGGGGCTGTTACAGTGAGCGAAGAAAAATCCTTTGACCTGACGAAAGTCCATGAGGTCAACTTAAAGCTTTTAAAGGAGATCGACCGGATCTGCAGGAAGTATAAGATCAAATATGCCCTGGATTCCGGTACGCTTTTGGGCGCAGTGCGCCACGGCGGATTCATCCCGTGGGACGACGATGTGGATGTCATGTTCACGAGAAAGAACTATGAGATGTTCGCGAAAGTCGTCAGACGGGAATTGCCGGAGGACATGTCCTTCGTGGAGCCGAATGAGTACCACGGAGGAAAGGCGTTCTACGACTTTATCTCCCGTGTGACGTACAATAAGAGCCAGAAATTCGAAGACTCCGGAAAGATGGAGTTCTATGACGATAAGATCAGCCGTCTGAACGTGGATCTGTTCATCGTGGACGGACTCCCGGAAGGAAAGATCGCGAAGAAGCTCACAAAGCTCTCCCACTGCGTTCTCTACGGATTCGCCCTGGGACACCGCTATGAGATCAATTACAGCGATTACAAGGGCGCTATGAAGCTCTTCGTGGCTGTTCTTGCGACCATCGGAAAGCTGATCCCGTTCCCGGTGATCTGGAAGATGTGGAACGCCCTGTGCCATATGGACAGCAGGAAAGAGCGCCCGTTATATTTCTATACGGGCTACGCGCCGAACTGGTTCTATGTTGAGATGAAGAGAGAGTGGGACGACGAGGTCGTTGAGATGCCGTTTGAGGATACAAAGTTCTACGCCCCGTCCGGCTGGAACGAGCTTCTGACACAGCTTTACGGCGATTACATGAAACTCCCGCCGAAGGAAAAACAGATTCCGGAACATTCCGATATGGAGATCAAAATCTATGACTAAACTGCTTTCTGTCGTTGTATCGGTATACAACGAAGAGCTGACGCTAAAAGAATTCTATGCGGAGACAGGGAAGATCTTAAAAACGCTGCCGGAGAACTGGGACTACGAGTTCCTGTTCGTGAACGACGGCAGCAGGGATCAGTCCCTGTCGATCCTTAAGGAATTCGCGGCGTCCGATGAAAAAGTGAAGATCGTGAACTTTTCCAGGAACTTCGGGCATGAGGCGGCGATGATCGCGGGACTGGACTATGCAGGCGGTGACGGCATCGTCTGCATGGACGCGGACCTGCAGCATCCGCCGGAATGTCTGCCGGAGATCGTGGAAAAATTCGACGAGGGATATGAAGTAATCAGCATGGTCCGCACGAAGAATAAGACGGCGGGCCTGGTGAAAAACGTCACATCCGCGGCGTTCTACAAGCTGATCAACCATCTTTCCGATGTGAAGTTTGAGGCCAACGCCTCGGATTTTTTTGCGGTGAGCAAAAACGCGGCGGAGGTTCTCCGAAACAACTACCGGGAGAAGGTTCGCTTTCTCCGCGGTTATGTCCAGAGCATCGGATTTGAAAAGACAACGATCGAGTATGAGGCGAGACCGCGGTTTGCGGGGGAGAGCAAGTACAGCATCAAGAGTCTGTTCAAGTTTTCCATCAACACAATCTTATGCTTTTCGGACCTGCCGTTAAAGCTTGGGATCTATTCCGGCGTGATCACGGCGTTTTTCGGGCTGATCATGGTGATCTATACGATCTACACCTGGAAGCTTTACGGGGCGCCGAACGGGTACGCGACCATCGTCGTTCTGATCTCATTTATGTTCTCGGTCCTGTTTGTGATCGTCGGGATCATCGGCGAGTATATCGCGATCCTGTTTGCGGAGATCAAGGACAGGCCGGTGTATATCGTGAAAGATACGGCGAATTTCAGGAAAAACAGAAGCAGGGATACAGATGCGCAGGATGCCCGGTAGGTTCTGCGCAGAAATTATTCAGGATATGATCGGTGGAAAACCCCGGAAACACTGGGAAAACATTACAAAATCATGAATTATTTGTGTAAATTTGAGAAAAGGACTTCAAAAATAAAAGGGAATCGTATATAATACGTGAGTATGCCGATTTCCCGGGGAATTCTGATTATCAGATTGGGAGATTCGTTGAATTCAGAGGAGGATTTTATCATGAAATTATTAAAGAGAATGGCTGTGCTGTCTTTAGTAGTTCTTACCCTTGGCGGATGTACAAAGAGCAGCATTTCAACAGATGCACCGGTGTCCGGAAGTGAAGAAGTAGATCCAGGAAAAATGGAAGGCGATGACGATGAGACACTTCCGAGAGACCAGAACTTCCTGATCGAGGATGAGACTGTAGAGACAACTATGTATGACTGGGAGCAGGCACAGAATGAGTGTGATGGACTGTTCAACGATACAACAACATTCCCGCAGTCCGTAAAGATGGATTTCACATACGATGAGACAGCATTAAACATTGGTCTCACATGGACAGTTAAGGATGACACAACAAACGATGACGCGATGGAATATGCTGTAATTATGGTAAAGGATTTCAATGATATGATCGCAGCACAGAGCATGGATCTTGAGAACTCCACAGCGGATTCCTTCGGAACACTTTGGAACCAGTTCTCCCTTGACGTGAAAGTCGTTACTGAGAGCGGAAAGGCACTTGTAGACAAGAGCTATAAGGCTGGCGACAAGATCGATCTCGTAAGCAATGACCAGGCAGACGGCCCGGAAGACGTTGCTGACGATTCACCGAAGAAGCTGGACGAGACAAAGGCTTCCAAGTAATTAGTTGAAATAATTTCAACAGAATAAACAATTCAAATAATATAATGGCAGAAAGCTTTTCAAAGAAATTTAGAAAGGCGTTCTGCCATTTTTTGTTGTTATGGATCTGAAAATATCTGCTGACGGAAATCCCTGCAGACGAATATTAAAACGCCGCACAATTCTCATTTTGAGAATAAATGCGGCGTTTATTGATGAGGTTTATTTTGTACACTGTTTTACAAAGTACTCAAACATCGGAAGAGAATCCACGCACTCCTTCGGGTTTGTAACCGGACCGGTCATGCGCTCCGGGTGCCACTGTACGGACCAGATCGGAAGAGATTCGTGCTGAACTGCCTCTGTGAAGGTGTGGCCGTTGGACTCGCCCCACGCGATGGCCTGGAGACCTTCGCCGAGCTTGTCGAGTGCCTGGTGATGGTAGCTGTTTACTTCCATGGACTCACCGTAGAGGTTTCCTAAGATGGAATCCTTTTTAAGGGTTATCTGGTGGCAGACACCCTTGGAGTGGTCGCCGCCGAGCTGTGTCGGGATATCCTGGGTGAGAGTACCGCCGAAGTATACGTTTAAGATCTGAATTCCGCGGCAGATGCCCCAAATCGGTTTCTTGCGGTCAACGAACGCTTTGATGATTTTGTATTCCAGATCGTCACGCTGCGGGTCTGTGATAACGAAGTCAAACATCTTTTCCTGGCCGTAGAGCTTCGGCTCAACATCTTTACCGCCGCTTAAGAGAAGTCCGTCAGCGAGATCCGCGTACTCCTCAGCACAGTCATTGTTGACTGCGAGGATCGGGATGCCGCCTGCGCGGCGGATATTCTCCGCGTAGTTCTGGTTTAATGCCCATGTCGGTGTTCCGTTGGCTGCTGCACCGGTTCCGCCGGTCAGTAAGATCAATGGTTTCATAATGTAATTCTCCTTTTCCATTCATGCCCGCCTGCCTGCCCCCGTAGTAAAGTCCGCCGGAACGGATTCGGCACATCTTCTTACAGACAGATCGGGGATTTGCTAGATGGCAGCTGTAAAAAAATTAAAACAGCTGTGATAGTATATGATAATTCTGCAACATAGGGCAGAAATCATCCGTTTTAAGTGACATGCCCCAGAGAAAGATCTCAGGAGGTGTGCCGTTATCTGCTGCCTGTTATTCAGAAGAAAACATTGGCAGAAGATGTTGTAGATCATCCCACGTCGAGCCCGCTGTGGTAGGAATAGTTTCCAAGCTCCGCCAGCAGCGCGGACATATCCGGCGGTCCGGACGGGACATTCGCGATCAGAAACGCGTTGAGGTAGTAGTAGACCGCATTGCATTTCGTCAAGGTCTGATGGTACAGATCCGGGAAAGACGCCGTGGAGGCGATGGAATTGTCCCATGGATTCGTCCAGACCTCATGATCCAGGTTTAAGATCTCGTGCACCTGGGCGGAGAGCTTGTCTGTTACCAGTTTCTTCGACGCGATCGGATGCTTTAGGAAGATGGATTCCAGGGAACCGATCATATGGGTCTTATGCCCCGCGGGATCGGACAGGATCCGGCTTCCGAAACGGATCGCGAAGATGGACCGGGCAACCATTCCGTCTGTGACCTGGAAGTTATTGCTTACCGTGATCGGGTAGTAGGTGCGGTTGATGCACCGGCTCAGGTATCTCGAGATAAACTGGCTCTCCTGGCCGTTTAAGCAGAGGGAAGCCGCCTGGTTGAATTCGGAGGGCTTTTTATGCTTGAATTTCCAGAGCAGGATCGCGTCGATATCGTTTTCCAGGGCGGCATGGAGACCATGACACTCGTTCTTTTTCTTATCAGTCCGGTACTTGATCCGTCCGTAAACGAATGGGTGGCAGATCGAATCGGCGATATAGTGGCAGATAAATCCCGCCAGGAACGCCGCGGCTTCTTCCTTCTGCTGTCTCGAATGGATCTCGGAGAGCTCCAGGAGACTGTTCTTAAAGAAG
Source organism: Paludibacteraceae bacterium (assembly GCA_963646925.1). GTDB lineage: Bacteria > Bacillota > Clostridia > Lachnospirales > Lachnospiraceae > Pilosibacter. The sequence goes on along the minus strand of CAVIYT010000078.1, from coordinate 19,375 downwards.
TCGTTGACCTGATACTCGTGCATATGAGAACCGACGTTGCGGTAGTCCCTGTGACGAAGGATCGGGACATTATAAAAGAAGATATCCGGTCCCTGGAGACCAAGTTGGTAGAGCCAGCGGTATTTGGATATCACATGTTTTAAATAATTGTTCGGCAGGTCATTGTAGGCTTTCACACCGAACAGATAATGGGTCGTAAATCCCGGCACAAGAATCATCTCCTTTGAAAGAAAATGCCAAGGTCCTGCGCCAGCGCGGACTTTGGCTGTTGCTTGTGCAAATAAAAGCTGCCAGCGGCAGACACTGTATTTATTATAGCATAGATGTGTGGAAATGGGAATAAAACGTAGTAAGAAATAAGGAAGGTAACGCGACAGCTGATGATGATTTTCCCGGTCGAAAAGGGCGGAGATGGTTCGTATCGGGGGGGAGAGAATGAGATCATCAGGCCGCAGAGCGTGATATGGAATGAATATAATTGGAGAGATCCATGATATCATCTGGGGACCATGGACGCCGGTGCTGTTTTTACTGGTAGGCATTGTATACAGTGTGCGGATCCGGTTCTTTCAGGTCAGGAAGATCCCGTGCTGGTGGGACGCGACCATCGGGAATCTTTTGAAGGACCGGAAGAACCACAGGGAGTCCTTCCGGTCAGCATGTACGGCGCTGGCGGCAACCATCGGAACCGGGAATATCACGGGGGTGGCAGCTGCTGTGATCGCAGGCGGACCCGGGGCGGTGTTCTGGATGTGGGTGTCCGCGTTCCTCGGAATGGCGACGGCTTACGGGGAGACAGTTCTCGGGATCCGGTACCGGGAAAAGGGACGGGACGGCGGATGGATGGCGGGACCGATGGTGTATCTCGAAAAGCGGCTGGACTGCCCCGGGGCGGCGGTCTTCTACGGATTTTTCTGCCTTCCGGCGGCTTTCGGGATGGGCAGCATGGTGCAGGCGAATGCAATCTCGGAGACGGTGGCCTATGTGTACGGGATCCCGGAGGCGATCGTTGGGGTGATTCTTGTGGTCCTTGCGGGCAGTGTATTGGCAGGCGGCGGACGGCGGATCTTTCTTGCGGCGGAGCGACTTGTTCCGCTGTCTGCAGGGCTTTACACGGCGTCAGCGCTGGCGGTGATCATTTTGTATGCCGGGAATGTACCGGGAGTGCTCTTGGGAATCGTGGCAGACGCCTTTTCATTCCGCAGTGCGGTCGGGGGCGTTGCGGGATATGGGATCTCGCGTTGCGTGAGCTACGGGATCGCCAGGGGCGTGTTCTCCAACGAGGCGGGTCTCGGAAGTCTCGCAGTGTTGAACGGAAGCGCGGAGACCGCAGCGGAGGAGCTCCAGGGGCAGTGGGCGATCTTTGAGGTGTTTTTTGATACCATCGTGAGCTGCACGCTGACGGCGCTTGTGATCCTATGCGTGGCGGGCAGTGGGACGGCGGCAGAGTTCGGGGCGGAGAACGGGGCATCGCTCACAAGTCTCTGCTTTTTCATGGCGCTCGGGAGTCCCGGCGGATACGCGGTGGCAGTCTGCGTGGTGCTGTTCGCGTTCTCCACGATCATCGCCTGGTACTATATGGGGCGGCAGGCGGCGGAGTACCTTGGCGGGAAGATATCTGGGAAGATCCCGGCGGTCTACACGGCGGGATATCTCCTGGCTGCGTTTCTCGGGTGTCTCGGGGCGATGGAGACAGTGTGGGAGATTTCGGATATCTTTAACGGGCTGATGGCGGTGCCGAACCTGGCTGCGCTGGTACTGCTGGCAGGAGAGATTTATGAGCCGGGGAAAGATGGAAAATAATGTCCAGGTGAAAAATCGCTGTTGCAGATACGTGGTATATTACGGCATCATGGCAAGGAAGCCCTATCTCCAATATAGGAGAAGCAGAAAGAAGTTATAGCAGGTGAATTTTATTTTCTGTGTTCACATCTTGTTCAAAAAGTTTTCAAAATTCTTTTACACAATTCACACGATTTCTTCATGTTTTATGGATATCATATAACCATAAACAGAAAGACATCTGATATAGATGCTGCTTATAAGATTTTTTTCATAATACTCGAGCTGATAAGTGATTATCAGCTCTCCTCCCTTTTTCAAATAATCATTTTGTTGAAGAAAAGCACTCGGCGGGGTGCTTTTTTTCATGTCTGAATCGGGGGAAAGGCTGTTAGATGACAGATTTTCCCGCATTTCTGCGTGCATCGTGTCTGGTGTAGGTTTCATCTTGAAAAATTTCAGACGGCGAGTATAATTACCTTAAAATTAAGTGAGTAATCAAAAAAATCACAGATACAATTATGAACAGTCGATTATGGAAAATGCCGTCCATTAGAAGAAGATATGACGGCTGGTATGGATCAACAAATAAGGAGTGATGCCGGATGGAAGAGAAGGTTTATGAATATTTAAAGAGACTCGTATCGGTTCCGGGAATTTCGGATACGGATGAGGAACGGAAGACGGCGGAGGCGATCCGGGAGATCCTTGCGGAACAGCCGTATTTTAGGGCATATCCGGAAAACTTTGGAACAGTGGAGATCCCGGGTGATGCGAGAAAGCGCCCTCTGGTTTATGGCCTGGTGCGCGGAAATAAGAAGTCCGAGCGGACGATCATTCTGACGGGACATTACGATGTAGTCAGCGTGGAGGATTATGGGCAGCTGAAGCCGCTGGCATTTTCTATGGATGAGCTGAAGGCGGAGCTTGAAAAAGAGTATGGCGAGCGGGTGATGCAGGAGGCGAAGAAACATGTAGGAAAAGGCAGCATAGAAGCTGGAGAAATAGCAGAAGTTCCTGAGAAAAAGACCCTCGGAGCAGCAGTGGATCCGGAACAGGATTTCTGGAACGATGTAGCATCCGGGGAGTGGATCTTCGGACGCGGTGCCGCGGACATGAAAGGCGGGCTGGCAGCAGGACTTGCGGTACTTTTGGGAATCGGTGAGGAAGTTCTTGATGGGACCTGCCGTGTGGATGGAAATGTACTGTTTTTGTCTGTTCCGGATGAAGAGTCCTATTCCGTCGGCATGCGTGGCGCGGCTGGATTTCTTGCAGAGTTTAGGGGAAAGGAAAAGCTCTCCTATGATCTTCTGATCGACCTGGAACCCATGAGCCGGGACGAAAAGGGGCAGGAAGTGTTCCTGGGATCCGTCGGAAAGTGCATGCCGGTGGTTCTCGTCCAGGGGCGCACTGCCCATGTGAGCCGGTGTTTTGACGGTTTGAACGCGGTGGGCGTTCTGGGGCGCATGTTTGAGAAGACGGAACTCTCCGCGGAGTTTGCGGAAGTCTTCGACGGCGAGGTGTGCATGCCGCCGACATGGCTGAATTTTAAGGATCTGAAGAAAGAATACGACGTGTCGGTTCCGGCGAGAGCGGCGGGATACTTGAGCGTTCTGAGTTTCCAGTCCGGCCCGGGGGAGATCATGGAGAAGATGAAGGAACTCGGGAGCGAGGCGTTTGCGGAGTACATCGGGAAGATGGACGCGGAAAAGAGAATTCTGGAAGAGAAACTTTCCGGCAGGGCGGTTCAGGGGAAGAATGCATCGGTGCAGGCAGATCAGGGAGCCGGTGTAGAAAATGCATCTTTGATGCCAGAGAAATACAGCGCTTGTAAAAATGATGGAAGAAAGAGCTGTGTGGTAAAACAGGATTATGCGGTGATGTCTTTTGCGGAACTTGCAGGAATCTGTCGGGAGAAAGATTCGGACGATTTTGAGAGCTTTATGGATGCACTAAAAGCCAGGACAGAGGCGCGGATCCGCAGTGGAGAGACAAACTATCCCCAGGCAACCATCGATATGATGACGGAGGTCCTGGACTGGTCCGGACTCACAGATCCGGTGATGGTCATCGGTTTCGCCCCGCCTCTCTACCCAGCGTATCACAGCGACCAGATGGCAGGAAAAGAGGGTGCCGGAAGCTGGCAGTTCAGAAAGATCAAAAAGGCAGCGGAAGCCGCCGGATGCAAGGTAAAGAAAGTCCACTACTTTACAGGAATCTCCGACCTCAGCTACTGCGGTACCTGCGGGGACATGGACTTCTCCGGCTATGCTGAGGAGACCCCGCTCTGGGGCGGCGGATACCAGGTGGATTTCGACGAGATCGGGAAACTGAATATCCCGGCAGTCCTCATGGGACCGTGGGGAAAAGATATCCACAGGAGAACCGAGCGGGTAAACCGGAAGAGCCTGCTTGTGGAGCTGCCGGAGATATTACATACCTTAATAGAGGATATGTGAGATAAGATGATCCCTGTAGTGTCTGTAAAATAGTGTGGGAAAGTAAAAAGTAAGAGATCAACGGGCTTATTTTTCTACAAGAAAATGTCCTAAAAAAGTAAGAGAAAAGATAAAACGCCGCAATGTTTTTCTGATATACTCCTTATATAAAATAAGCGAAGTTCCCGTCTCACGGCTGCCGCAGTAAATACGCATATCTGTGGATATGGAACTCATGTTTTAGACCGTGGGACATAGTATTTTAAGATGAGGAGGAATCCAGTATGAAGAAAAGAACATTTGCAGCAGCGGGATTATCGATGATGATGGCGCTTTCTCTTGCGGGATGCAGCACGAGTGTGACTGTGCCGGATACCGTGAAGGTGGAAAATGTGGGAGACAGCTCGGACGGAAAGATCACTATGGACAGCAGCGAGACCGTGAAGATCGTGCCGGACATGGCGAAGATCGTGTTTGCGGTCACTTCTGAGGCGAGTAAGGCGGATGAGTGTCAGCAGAAGAATACGGAGAGCTTAAATTCCCTGATCGAGTACTTAAAAGGGCAGGGAATCGATGAAAAGTCCATCACGACTTCCGGGTATTACCTGAATCCGCGGTATGACTGGAGCAGCGATACGAGAAAGCTCATCGGATATCAGATGCAGACGGAAGTGACGGTCTCCGATGTGGCAGTGGAGCAGGTCGGTACGCTGCTCTCCAACGGTGTTGGAAACGGAGCGAACGAGATCTATTCGGTATCCTATTACTCCAGCGGATATGATGACGCGTACGCGGAGGCGCTTAAGAAAGCTGTAGATCTCGCCAAGACAAAGGCGGAGGCGCTTGCGGAGGCCAGCGGGCGGACACTTGGTTATGTTGTGAGCATCGAAGAGTATTCAGACAGCCAGTACGGAAGGTATGTGGACGGCGGTGTGAATCTGCAGAAAGAAAGTGTTGCGATGGCGGCAGCGGGGGCAGAGGACACTGTAGATGACATGAACGTGATGCCGGGCGAGATGGAAGTGGGTGCGAATATCAAGATCGTGTTTTCCATGGGAGACTAAGGATTCTGTAATGCAGGGAGAATGCTGAAAACGTATACGGCAACATTTGATATGTGAGCAGGTGCGGCTGGATGCCGCAGAGTATAGCTTGTAAAATGGGTAAAATCCCATAGTAATTCATAGGGCATGGACCGGAAAACAGTGGACATCCGGGGCCATGCCCTGTATAATATAGGATACAAAACAAGTGGCTGTCAGTATCTTCGCAGCTGCGTAAATTACTGTTCAGGCGGCAAGAGCCCACGTAACTGTTCGGTACCCTTGCAGTTACGTGCAAAAATCCATTCCAAATCGGCTGCGCCGATGGAATTTTTGCCTTCTGGCCTAAGCTTTCTTACGGTCAGCGCAGCAAGTGCGCAGACCTACTGAACAGTTACAATCCCACAGTAAAAAAAGGAGAAAGACAATGGCAGAAAAGAAAAATCCGGTCATTACCATCGAAATGACAAACGGCGATATCATCAAAGCTGAACTTTACCCGGACGTTGCTCCGAATACGGTAAACAACTTTTTAAGTCTTGTAAATAAGGGATTCTACAACGGACTGATCTTCCACCGCGTGATCAAGGGATTCATGATCCAGGGCGGATGCCCGGACGGCAACGGAATGGGCGGCCCGGGATACTGCATCAAGGGCGAGTTCTCCCACAACGGTTTCCAGAATGATCTGGCACATACTGAGGGCGTTCTCTCCATGGCCCGCGCAATGAACCCGAACTCCGCAGGTTCCCAGTTCTTCATCATGCACAAGGACGCTCCGTACTTAAACGGTGAGTACGCAGCTTTCGGCCAGGTCATCGAAGGAATGGAGATCGTAAACAAGATCGCTGAGGTTCGCACTGACTATAGCGACCGTCCGATGAAGGAGCAGAAGATCAAATCCATCACAGCTGAGACATTTGGCGTGGATTATCCGGAACCGGAGAAGTGCTGATAAAAAGTGACAGTCGGTCCGGGCTTCATTGGGGAATGAGACCTGGGAACTGGTCACAGTTATAAAAAGGAGATGTGCTATGCAGGAGACCCGTTATGCAGATGTAAACGGTGAGAAAATTCCTGTCCTGATCTCTGATGAAAACGAGGCTCTCCAGGCGGCAAAGGCTGCCGGGAGAGCCATTGTTGGATTATGGAGAGAAGAGGCGCAGGGGGATGAGTGGTGCGCGGCTGACACATTGATCGCGGATGCGGAGGACGCGGACGAGGAGTTTTTGGAAAGGATCGCGAGAAGACATCTGGGACTGCCGTGGGAGATCTGCGAGACAGAGCGGTTTAAGATCCGGGAGATCGCGGAAGGCGATTATGAGAAGATCGTGGAGAATCATGTGGATGCCGGGTTGGACACGGTGGAGAAGGTCGCCGGTTACACAAAGCGTCATTATGAGGTGTTTGAGTTTGGATTCTGGGCGGTCGAGGAGAAGAAAAGCGGAAATCTCGCCGGTGTTGTAGGGTTCCGTGTCCCACAGGATGACGGGATCGGGGATGTGGACTACTATATGCTGTCACTGGATGATGAGAACGTTCTGGATGACACGCTGGAGCTGGGCTACCATATTTTCCCGGAATACCGGAGAAAAGGATACGCGAAAGAGGCGTGCCGGGCGGCGATCGAGTACGCGGAGGAAGAGTTCGGAATCGTCCAGTTTATCGCAAGGATCGGGAAGGAAAATATCGTGTCGAAGAAGGTTGCGGCAAGCCTTGGATTTGTGCTGGCAGAATAGGGATTTATTGAAGAAAAAAGTCAATTATTATGCAAGATTTCTCTTGTCAAATGGTGTCACAATCATGTATATTAAACATTGTATACAAACAACAAAGATACAATCCATGCGAATGTTTTGAGGAGTGCGTCAGTACTCCAGTGTAGCAGCGTATAGAAAAATAGAAGGTGACAACATGAAAAACCATTTAGACCTGAAAGCCTACGCCAAGATCAACCTTGGCTTAGACGTGGTCCGGAAGAGAGAGGACGGCTACCATGAGGTCCGCATGATCATGCAGACCGTGAACCTCTACGACCGGATCGAGATGGACCGGACGGAGGACGGCGTGATCAGGACGGAGACGAATCTCCCGTTCGTTCCGGACGGAGAGGGAAATCTCGCGTGGCGCGCGGCGAAGCTGCTTCTCGATGAAAAAGGGATCAAGGACGGCGTGACGATAAAGATCCGCAAATATATCCCGGTGGCAGCGGGCATGGCCGGCGGCAGCACCGACGCGGCAGCCGTATTAGTCGGCATGAACCGGATGTTTGATCTGGGATTCACAAAGAAAGAGCTTATGGAGCGTGGCGTAAAGCTCGGTGCGGACGTTCCGTACTGCATCATGCGCGGAACCGCGCTCTCCGAGGGAATCGGCGAGATCCTGACGGAACTCCCGGCACCGCCCCAGTGTCATCTCGTGATCGCGAAGCCGCAGATCTCCGTGTCCACGAAAGCGGTGTACGGAAAACTGCGCGTAAATGAGCTTGCGCCGGAAGAGCACCCGGATATCGACGGCATGATGGAGTCGATCAAAAACGGTGATCTTGACGGTGTGATCAGCCGTCTTGGAAACGTCCTGGAGACCGTTACCGTTCCGGATCACCCGGAGATCGCGAAGATCAAGGAAATGATGATGGAAAACGGCGCCTGTGGTTCCCTGATGAGTGGAAGCGGCCCGACGGTATTCGGTATCTATAAGAACAAAGAACTGGCGGAAAAGGTCTGTCAGGCCCTCAGGGAAGCGGATGGCGGCCGTCTGACCCGTCAGGTGTACCTGACTGAATTCTACAACCGGAAGAAAGCCAGATAGAGGAGTGAGACACGATGACAAATCATTTTGAAGTAAACATGGACGAATATCTGCCGCTCAGGGATGTTGTGTTCAAGACCCTGCGTCAGGCAATTTTAAAAGGAGAGCTGGAGCCTGGTGAGCGCCTGATGGAGATCCAGCTTGCGGAGCGCCTCGGCGTGAGCCGTACCCCGATTCGTGAGGCGATCAGAAAACTGGAGCTGGAAGGTCTTGTTCTCATGATCCCGAGAAAAGGCGCGGAGGTCGCGAAGATCTCCGAGAGCAACCTGCGGGATGTTCTGGAGGTGCGCCGTTCCTTAGAAGAACTTGCCATTGACCTTGCCTGCCAGAGAATTACCGAGGAAGAGCTTGCGGAGTTAAACAAGGCAGAAGTTGATTTCAAGGCAGCCATCGAGAACGGGGACGCGATGCAGATTGCCCAGACCGATGAGAGTTTCCATGAGATCATCTACAACAGCACGAAGAACCAGAAGCTGGTCCAGATCTTAAACAACTTAAGAGAGCAGATGTACCGCTACCGCCTGGAGTATATCAAGGACGCGGATAAGCGTCAGATCCTCATGGTGGAGCATGAACATATCTTAAAGGCACTGACTCTGCGCCACATTGAGGAGGCGAAGATGGCTGTGCGGGAACACATCGACAATCAGGAGATCACGATTCTCAAGAATCTGAAGGAGCAGGAAAATGACATTCAAAGAAAAGTACCAGGCAGGAGAAATTGAATTTGAAGCCATCGATGACTATGTCGATGAGTGGAACAACAGCGATGACGAGAGAACTCTTGCGAAGTTTCTCGGTCTCAACGCGGACGAAGAGGACGCTTGGATCGATGACGGGGACGAGGCGCTGAAAGAGATGCTGGACGCTGGAAAGCAGTAAAGCCGCCGTTTTCCGGCGGAATCGACATCTGAAGGACAATACAAAGACAGCAAGCCTGTACCGGGAAGCGAGAGCATGAACCGAAGTATGGGGCAGAGGCAGCAGAAGCTGGCACTGGGGCGAAAGCATGGAATGGTGACAGGTGCGGCTGATGCGGAATAAAGAAGAAAAAATTGCCCGTAATCTGAGAACACAAGTGCGTGAAAAGGTTACGGGCAAACGTATCGGAAGAAAGGAGGGGCTTCATGACAACAGTTACACTTGGAAAGACAGGGATCACGGTCAATAAGAACGGATTCGGCGCGCTTCCGATCCAGAGAATCACAAAGGAAGAAGCCGCAAAGATCTTAAGAAAAGCATATGACGGCGGAATTACATATTTCGACACAGCGAGAGCTTACTCCGACAGTGAGGAAAAGATCGGCTACGCGCTGAGCGATGTGAGAAACCACATTTACCTCGCCTCCAAGACCATGGCAAAGAACGCGGACGGATTCTGGAAAGACCTTGAGATCAGCCTTCGTCTTTTAAAGACGGACTGCATCGATGTATACCAGTTCCACAACCCGGCAGTCTGTCCGAAGCCGGGCGATGAATCCGGCCTTTATGACGCGGCTTTAAAGGCAAGAGAGCAGGGAAAGATCCGCTTCATCAGCATCACGAACCATCGTCTCGCGGTTGCGAACGAGGCAGTAGATTCCGGTCTCTATGCGACACTGCAGTTCCCGTTCTGCTATCTCTGCAGTGACCAGGATCTGGCACTCATGGAGAAATGCAAGAAGGCAGACATGGGATTCCTCGCCATGAAGGCACTGTCTGGCGGTCTTATCAACAACTCAAAGGCAGCCTACGCGTTCCAGACACAGTACGACAGCGTGCTCCCGCTTTGGGGAATCCAGAAGGAGAGCGAACTCGATGAGTTCTTAAGCTACGATGTCAACCCGCCGAAGATGGACGGCGAGATCCGCGAACTGATCGAGAACGACAGAAAGCAGTTGATCGGCAGCTTCTGCCGTGCCTGCGGCTACTGCATGCCATGTCCGGCAGGCATCGAGATCAACACCTGCGCGAGAATGTCCCTTCTCCTCCGAAGAGCTCCGTCCAGCGCCCAGCTCACACCGGAAATGCAGGCGAAAATGATGAAGGTTAAAGACTGCCTCCACTGCGGTCACTGCATGAGCAAGTGCCCGTATGGACTGAATACGCCGGAGTTGCTGCAGAGAAACCTGAAGGACTATGAGGAAGTTCTTGCGGGTAAGGAGATCCTGCCGGGGAATTTCTAAGAATTGGAATAGATAGATTTGGTGAAAAGAGGATGGGAGACTGTCCTCTTTTTTCTTTCGGGAAATTTGCACATTTAAATTGACAATGTGCAAATTTGCACTATCATAAATCTAGAGGTGTAAAATATGATGACACTGAAAGAGTTAAGAATGGAAAAAAAATTAACACAGCAGCAGGTGGCTGATCTTGTGGGGATTTCCCTGCGCTCGTATATCTCATATGAAAATGATATGAAGAAAGCAGAAACATTTAAATACAAATATATTGTAGAAAAACTGGAAGAAATAAATCCGATTGATGAAGAACATGGGATCCTTGATATTGAATCTATAAAGCAGAGATGTGCCAGGGTATTTAAAAATTACGAAGTGAACTTCTGCTATCTTTTCGGTTCGTATGCAAAAGGCAGGGCAACAGAGATCAGTGATGTGGATCTTTTAATTTCGACAAATGTGAGAGGGCTCAAGTTTTATGGCTTGGTTGAGGAAATAAGGAGTGCGCTGCATAAAAAGGTGGATGTCCTGGATCTCAATCAACTGAAGGACAATTTGGAACTGACGAAGGAAATATTACAAGACGGGATAAAAATACATGGATAATATCAAGAATGATCATTACTATATCCAAAAACTTCAACAGGATCTGTCGTTCATTGTAATACATATCCTTGGAACAGACCAACGCAGGAAAAATCAATGGAGATGCCTAACGGCTCAGAGGGTGCGCTCCTGGGAACGAATAAGATAGGAACATTGATTATAGCAGAGGTTCCTTTCCCACATTTGAAGTATGCAAAATTCCGCGGAGTCATGAACAACTACATACATCCTATTTCAGATACCGAATGCCAATGTTCTCAGTGCCACAAGAAATTCCCAATCGAGACGATGGAGATTCTGAAGGAAATGAAGAAACTTCAGGAGCAGCGGTATAAGTATAGGGATCTGGATAATGGACTGTGGGAAAATTATGAGGATAAGGAGATTCGGGAGAAGATCGAGGAGTTGGAGAAGAAGATTCCGCCGGTGCGTTATAGGAAACTGTCGCCGGTAGATTTTATTTATGTAGATGAAGAGTAGGGACAAGTGCCAAAGGTCGATGATTTGCGAGCCGATTTTTGGCACTTGGCTATTTCTACTGGTAATAGTTATTGTTTTCATAAGTATACTTTAGAAGGACTCTTGACAGTAATGAACATTACATATATTATAATAGCAGGTGGGATATCCCACTTTGCGAGGAGGTGTATTTATGGAACCATTAAAAAATTACACAGTTCATCTTGATAGTAAAAAGCGAGTAACTTTAAGAGGGGCATCTTATCAGTATTATGATGTAAAGGAATATAAGAATGGATGTATTATGTTAGAACCGCGTGAATTAACAGTTCCAGAATCTATTTCTGCGAAGACTTTAGCTGATATGGATAAAGCCGTTCAGAATTTCAAAATGGATGCCGTATCTTCGGCGATCGATTTATCAGATTTTTAAGAAGGCGGTATACTTATGAGATATGCAATACGAATGGGAATTCCAGAAATGCTTGCATTATGGACTGATTTACAGCAGAAGTACCGTTCATCTTCTTTATCAAAAGCGGAAGAAAAGCTATATAAAAAATGGGGAAATGCTCTAAAAAAGTTATCAGAAGATCCATTCTATCCCAGTTTTCAGACACACGAAATTGCCCCCCCTCTAAACGTTATGGAATGCGGGTATGGCAATCGTATCTTGAAAATAAAACAAGTAGTGCCATGAGGATGTATTGGGTTTATGATCCTGATCAGCAGGAAATTACGATTATTGGTTTAGAGCCACATCCAGAGGATAAGAAAAATGGAGCTTACGAGAGGATTAATTTATCTGATTTGTCATAATGTCTATTGAGCCGTTGCTGCTAGAATAGTGACGGCTTAATCTAGTTTACAGAAAATGCATCTATTTTGTCCCTGCTTTTCCCCTACAAAAATATTGCCTTACTGTCCTAAAATACGAAAACGAGATTTTTGGTTATCCACAACTAACTATCAAGCGCCCCATAAGCTCCATTATTGACTAACCCTCTCCCCATTGTACCTCACAAGATACTTGTAAAAGAAATCCCTGCCCCGTATAATGAAAGTTAGTTGAGGAAAACAAGATTTCCTGGTAATAATTTCTTATAGAAAAAACGGAAAAGGTGAAAAAAGTGCAATTAGAGCAGAAAACAAGTGGACCGGCGGGGGCGGAAAGCTCTATGACCGGGGAAGAGGTGCTGACCTGCGCGATCAATATTGGGGAGCAGCTTCTTGTGAGCGGGGCGGAGATCAGCCGTGTGGAGGATACGATCCAGAGGATCTGCAATGCCTATGGGATCCGGCAGAGTCATATTTTCTCCATCGCGTCCTGTATTATTGTGACGCTGGAGACGAAGGAGCGGGAGTGGATCACGCAGACTCGGCGAATTTTGAGTTATGGGACAGATATGTGGAAGCTTGACCGGCTGAATGATCTTTCAAGGCGGATCTGCGCGACGCAGCCGTCATTTGACGTGATCGAGCGGGAGTATGAAAAGATCTTGAAGGGACCGACCTATTCCCCGGCGGCGCAGTGTGCGATCTATGCGATGACGGCGGGGGCGTTTGCGGTATTCTTTGGAGGAAATCTCTGGGACGGTTTTGCGTCCCTGTTTGTGGGGGCGCTGATCCGGGTGACGCTGTACGCGTTCTCGGCGATCCATATGAAGGCGATTTTCTCCAACATTCTGTGCTCCCTAATCTCCGGTATCGCGTGCATTCTTGTATGCTATATCGGGCTGGGACAGCATGTGGAGATGATCATGATCGGAAATATCATGCTGCTGATTCCGGGAGTTCTGATGACGAACTCGTTCCGGGATTTTATCAGCGGGGATATGATCAGCGGACTTTTGCATTTCTCGGAGGCGATGATCACGGCGGTCTGCGTGGCGGTCGGGTTTATTATGTCTAAAATGCTTTTAGGGGGGATGTTATGAGTCAGGATGTGATGTCCGTTATCGCGGCGTTTTTTGGTTCTCTGGGATTTTCTATTATTTATAATATCCGGGGGCAGCGGCTCTGGATCCCGTCTATCGGCGGCGCTGTTTTCTGGGCGGTGTATCTAGTGTTTCTGCATTTTGTGGATAATGAGTATCTGGGATTCTTTGTTGTAGCGATCTTGATTACGATCTATTCGGAGATCTGGGCGAGGATTTTGAAGACTCCGGCTACGACGATTCTGATGCCGACGGTTATTCCGCTGATTCCGGGAGGTTCGCTGTACTATGCGATGGATGCGGCGCTCCGCCATGACGTGCCGGAGTTCGTTCTGAGAGCGCAGAAGGCCATCGGGCTGGCGATCGCGCTGGCGGCTGGAATCATGATCGTGACGTCGTTAAGGAGGCCGATCGAGGCGCTGGTACGTGTCGTAAAAAGAAAATGATTGACGAACAAATGTTCGCAATATATAATAATGATATGGGAAAGCAGAATACATGAAAGGCGGTCTGCCCTCCGATTTCGGAGGGACTAACCCTCCAGACGAAAGAAAGGGGGTTGCTGAGTGCCAGTGGCACTCGTCCAGCAACGACCGGAGTGGAACGTAGAAATGCCAATGTACGTTACATATTCGGATTTGATCCAGATAGGTATCTTCATTGTCGCTCTCGTAGGATTGTGTTATACGATCTTCGGGAAAAGAAAATAGCCGCCACTACTGCAATAGTGACGGCTGTTACAATGTAACAAACTAAGCTATGAAGGGTAGGCCACATGTATCTGACTTTCCCTTTTGTATCTATAGTGTAGCATATTCGAAAAGTGAATTCAAGTCTTTATTTATCTTCCGTCGTCACCGACAACCCCGGCACGATCTTCCCGTCTGCCGCCTTCTTAAACATCTCCTCCATCGTATGCCATCCTAACACCGCGCACTTTACACGCGCCGGCATATGGGACACATCCTGTAAGATGGAAGCTTCTTCTAACGGCTCCAGCTCATCGCCCTTCACGCTTCCCTTGATCATCTCAAGGAACAGGTTCGCGAGGCGAAGCGCCTCATCTTTTTTCTTCCCAATGATCAGGTCCAGCATCATATCCGCGGATGCCTGGGAGATGGCGCAGCCGTCTCCGACGAAAGCTCCGTCGACGATCTCATCGTTTTCGACCTTTAATTTCAGCCAGATATCATCGCCGCAGCTCGGGTTTACGCCTTCTAAGACGAGGTTTGCGTCCGGCAGCTCATGCTTGTGGGTCGGATGAAGATTGTGTTCAATTAAAATTTCATTATAGAATGTATTACTCATATCCCATTTTTCTCCTTAATCCGCCAAGACTCTCGAGGAACGCGCGGATCTC
>CAVIYT010000078.1:0-4557 GCA_963646925.1 Paludibacteraceae bacterium | reverse complement strand
GTCATTCCCTCGTAGGCGATCCTTGTGAGCTTGTTCTCCTGTGCCTCGATCTCGTCAAAACCGATCTTTTCCATATATCTGACAGCCTCTGCCAGGGCATAAGCGCCTCCGGCATTGACGGTTCCTGCCTCGAATTTATGCGGAACTTCTGCCCAGACAGCGCCCTCTCTTGTGACGGATTCGATCATCTCGCCGCCAGTGAGGAACGGCGGAAGTTTCTCGAGAAGCTCTTTCTTTCCGTACAGGGCACCGATTCCCATCGGCGCTAACATCTTATGTCCGGAGAAGGAGAGGAAATCCACACCGAGATCCTGTACGTCAACTTTAATATGCGGAACGCTCTGCGCGCCGTCACCCACTAAGATCACACCGTGGCGGTGACAGATCTCTGCGAATGTCTTTAAATCATTCTTGCATCCAAGTACGTTGGAAATTTGTGTGATCGCCGCGATCTTCGTGTGCTCTGTGATCATGCTCTCCAGGCGCTCAGTCGGGATCGTTCCGTCCATGTCACACTCTAAATATTTTACAGTAGCGCCGTAACGCTTCGCTGCCTGCTGCCATGGAAGAATATTGCTGTGGTGCTCCATGATGCTGACGATGATCTCATCGCCCGGCTTTAAGAGGTATTCGGAGAGCGTGTAAGCCGCGAGGTTTAAGCTCTCAGTGGCGTTTCTCGTAAACACGATCTCCTCAGGACATGACGCGTGAAGGAACTCAGCGACCATCTTTCTTGCGTCCTCGTAACATTCCGTCGCCTCCTCGCTCAGCTCATAGAGACCGCGGAACGGGTTTGCGTTATATTTCTCATAAAACCGCTTTTCAGCGTCCAGGACACATGCGGGCTTCTGGGAAGTTGCCGCATTGTCCAGGTAGATAATATCACGATTCTTTAACAGCGGGAAATCTTCCCGGATCTTATTTACATCCATTGGAACCCTCGCTTTCTAAGTAGGAGGCAACATCTGCCTTCGTCTTTTCATCAGGTACTAAGCGGAGAACCGCGTCGATCCGCGCCTTCGCCATCATCTTGTAGATCTCGGCGAGCGTCATGCTGCGGCTTTCGAGATAAAATACAAGGTCCTCATCCAGCTTACCGATGGTAGCGCCGTGGTTGCCTTCCACATCTTCCTCCGCGCAGAGGATCAGCGGGATCGTCTGGTTGACCACATCGTCGTCGAGGAGAAGAACGTCCTCTTTCTCGTTTCCGACAGCTCCTGCGGCACCTTTCTTAAAGTCGATGGTTCCGCGGAACAACTTCTTCGCGTTCTCATGGAGCACGCCGTCGGTCTTGATCTCGCTGACGGATTTCTTACCCTGGTGGAGTGCCACATAGTTCATATCAAGCACGCAGTTGTCAGCCACCGTGTAAGCGATATCAGCGGTGAAGGTGCTCTTCTTGCCGAAAAGGTCAGCCTTGCAGCCGTTGTAGACTTTCTCACCGCCTAGGAACAGGTGGATCACGGAGAACTTCGCACCGTCAGCAACCTTCGCTCCGATATCATTTAAAACGGTCTTTGCGTTTCCGTTGCGGATAATCTGGACGAGTGTCACCTCAGCGTCCTTTTCCAGGATCAGCTTCGTCTGGACAGCGGAAAGACCGGTGTGAGCGGAGACAGCACCGCCCTCAGCCGCCATATCCATGATGACCGTCATCTTGCTTCCCTCTTTTGCCAGAACGCCGAAGGTATTCAGGCTGTGCTCGGAAGCGCCGTAGGTAAATCCGATCCGTGCCGGTTCCTTGGAGACATCGCTGTCAGCGGAGAGCAGAACCGCGCCCGCGGCACTTTCTTTCACCAGCATGTCCATATCCGGTCCCATGCCGCCTGCAACCTCTTTAAACTGATCCGGAAGACCAGCCGGGCAGGCCGTCTTTGTGATTCCAGCCGGGATCTCATCTTTTATTTCATGCGCTCCGGAGACAGAAATTCCAGAGACCGCAGTTTCATTCATTTTCAGCCAGTTCCATGTCTTTGAAGGGAGCTGGTTGATCTTCATGTTCTCCATCATCCAATACTTCCTTTCATTTCCAGGTGGATCAGATTGTTCATCTCCACCGCGTATTCAAGCGGAAGTTCCTTCGAGACATTGTCTGCGAAGCCGCTGACGATCAGGGCTCTCGCGTCCTCCTCGGAGATTCCGCGGGACATCAGATAGAAGACAGCGTCATCGCTGATGCGTCCGATCTTTGCCTCATGTCCGACATCGGCATCCTTTGTGCGGATATCCATTGCCGGGATCGTGTCGGAACGGGAGATATCGTCGAGCATCAGGGACTGACAGGAGACAGCGGATTTGCTGCCCTTTGCCTTTGCAGCCACCACAACAGAGCTTCTGAATGTGCTGATTCCGCCGTCCTTGGAAATCGATCTTGTATTTACATAGGAAGAAGTCTTCGGAGCGTTGTGGACAACTTTACATCCGGTATCGAGGTTCTGTCCTTTGCCCGCGAATGTGATTCCGGTGAACTCGGATCTTGCGCCCTCGCCGTTTAAGACGCTCATCGGGTACAGGTAGGAGACATGGGAACCGAAGGAACCGGATACCCACTCGATGACTCCGCCTTCCTCAACTCTCGCACGCTTTGTGTTTAAGTTGTACATGTTTTTCGACCAGTTTTCAATCGTGGAGTAGCGGAGCTTCGCGTTCTTTCCGACGAAAAGCTCAACACATCCTGCATGGAGGTTTGCCACGTTGTACTTCGGCGCGGAACATCCCTCGATGAAGTGTAAGGACGCGCCCTCATCCACGATGATCAGCGTGTGTTCAAACTGTCCGGCACCAGCCGCGTTTAAACGGAAGTAGGACTGCAGCGGGATCTCGACGGAAACGCCCTTCGGAACATAGACGAAGGAACCGCCGGACCATACAGCGCCGTGGAGGGCCGCGAACTTGTGATCATGAGGCGTTACGAGCTTCATGAAGTGCTCTTTTACCATATCGGCATACTCGCCGGTCAAAGCGCTCTCCATATCGGTGTAGATAACGCCCTGTTCCGCAACTTCCTTGCGGACGTTGTGGTAGACGAGCTCGGAGTCGTACTGGGCGCCTACACCGGCTAAGGATGTGCGCTCTGCCTGCGGGATACCGAGCTTTTCGAAGGTGTCCTTGATCTCTTCCGGAACCTCGGACCAGTCACCTTTCATCTTTGTATTCGCGCGGACGTAGGTGGCGATGTTGTCCATGTTTAAACCTTCGATGGACGGGCCCCAGTCCGGAACATTCATTTCATTATATACTTTTAAGGAGTTTAACCGGAAATCATGCATCCACTCCGGATCGTGTTTCTCTTCGGAGATCTTTTCCACAATGTCAGCGGTGAGACCGTTTTTGATACGGTACGCGTCTTTCTCTTCATTGCGGAAATCGTACATGTTGCGGTCAACGTCCTCAACATACGTTTTTTCCTTCATTAGTTGTTCTCTCCCTTCTCGTTTGCGGAAGCGATAAACTGCTCGAAACCGTGCTCGTTGATCTCGTCTACGAGAGAGCCGTCGCCTTCAGCCACAAGTTGTCCGTCAACAAGAACGTGGGTCTTGTCTACATGGAGAGATTCAAGAATTCTTGTGCTGTGGGTGATGATGAGGAGAGCGCCGTCCTTGCTCTTCTGGTACTCCTCGATTCCCTTGGATACGGTGCGGACCGCGTCGACATCAAGACCGGAGTCTGTCTCGTCGAGGATCGCCAGGGACGGATTTAAGAGGAGAAGCTGTAAGATCTCCGCTTTCTTTTTCTCACCGCCGGAGAAGCCGACATTCAGATCACGGAATCCGTAGGACGGGTCCATGTCGAGAACCTCCATGGCTTTCTGGAGTTCTTTATTGAAGTCCCAGATGCGGACGTTCTTTCCGGTTCTCGCGGAGAGGGCGCTGCGGATGAAGTTGGAGAGGGAGATTCCCGGAATCTCAAGCGGGTTCTGGAAGGAGAGGAACATGCCGAGACGGGCACGCTTGTCGGCTGCCTCTTTTGTGATGTTCTCACCGCCAAAGAAGATCTCACCGTCTGTGACGTGGTAGTTCGGGTTTCCCATCAGGGTACATCCCAGAGTGGACTTACCGGCGCCGTTCGGTCCCATGAGAACGTGGGTCTCGCCCTTATGGATCGTTAAGTTGATTCCGTGCAGGATGGACTTTTCTTCCACATCCACGGAGAGGTTTTTTACATTTAATAATGGTTCTGACATATCGGATTCCTCCATGTAACGTATTGTAAAATATTTTATAAAATCATGAGTTTCATGAATTGCGCAGTTCCAGCTTCGCCCGGAAATGCGGTTAGTTTAGACTAAACCTAGTTATTCACTAGGTGATGCAGTGATATTATAACCGCGTGAGGAAAAATATGCAAGAAGCAATTCCTACAAAGTCGCTATGTATTGGTATTAATTTGAGTACAATACAGGGGAGAGAGCCCAGAAAGTCGACGCAAGCTTGCTTGCAGGAGACTTTTTGGGCTTTCGCACCGCTTTGCCCCACCTTAACAAACCTTACAAAATTCTAAAATCCCTATAAACTGGAAAAACATGCCTTGACAGAATGACAGGGTGTCACTATAATG
>CAVIYT010000077.1:0-12131 GCA_963646925.1 Paludibacteraceae bacterium | reverse complement strand
GCAGCCGATTTGGAATGGATTTTTGCTCGTAACTATGAAGGTACTGAATAGTTACACAATTTGCTGCAGTATGCGGGCAGAAATTTCATGGGCTGAAAATTTTGTATGACGCAGAGCAGTAATGACAATTTTTATATAGATGGTAACTGCCTGGCGGACTGGCAGAGCAATCACACTGCCTATGAGGAGATACATAGGCGGAATAGCAGCTGGACAGTTACGCGAAAAAGTGAGGAATTAGAAATGGATGAGAAGAACTATACAGAAGTGCTGATCAACGGAAACGTCTACACACTGGGCGGGGCGGAGGACGCGGAATACCTCCAGAAGGTGGCAACCTACATCAATGAAAAAATCGCTGTGTTAAAGGCACAGCCGGGCTTTACGAGACAGAACAAGGATTACCAGGAAGTGATGATCTATTTAAACCTGGCAGACGATTATTTTAAGACGCTTCAGGAAGCCATGATGCTGCGCGCCCAGAAGGACGAGATGGAGAAGGAGATCTACAGCTTAAAACATGAGCTGATCGGTCTTCAGATGAAGCAGGAATCCGCGGAGAAGAAGGCGGAATAAAGGAGAAGATATGAAAAACAGAACGGTTGAGATACTCGCGCCGGCCGGTTCCTACGAGAGCATGGTGGCGGCGGTGAACGCGGGAGCGGACGCGGTCTATATCGGCGGAAGCCGGTTCGGTGCCCGGGCCTACGCGAACAACCTGGATGAGGAGACGATGGTGAAGGCCATCGATTTCATGCATCTTCATGGATGCAGGATCTATATGACGGTGAACACGCTGGTGAAGGAAAAAGAGATGTGGGATCTGTATTCCTATCTGAAGCCGTACTATGAGGCGGGACTGGACGCTGTTTTGGTCCAGGATATGGGAGCACTCACCTACATCCGGAACCATTTCCCGGATCTTCCGGTCCATATCAGCACCCAGATGACGGTGACAGGAAAATACAGCGCGAGGGATCTGAAAGCCCTCGGAGCCGTCCGCGTGGTTCCGGCGAGAGAACTTTCCTTAAAGGAGATCCGCGAGATCTACGATGATACGGGGCTGGAGGTGGAGACCTTCGTCCACGGCGCCCTCTGTTACTGCTATTCCGGCCAGTGTCTGTTTTCCAGCCTGATCGGCGGGCGGAGCGGAAACCGCGGACGGTGTGCCCAGACCTGCCGCCTGCCTTTCGACGCGGAGCAGAACGGAAAGTACGTCAATAAAAAGAATGAGAAATATGTCTTAAGCTTAAAAGATCTCTGTACCCTGGACCTGATCCCGGATATTCTGGAAGCGGGCGTCTGTTCCTTAAAGATCGAGGGACGCATGAAGAGTCCGCGCTACACGGCGGGCGTTGTGAGCATCTACCGGAAATACGTGGACCTCTACTTAAAAGAGGGACGTGCCGGGTACCATGTGGAGAAGGCGGACAGGGATGCCCTGCTTGCCCTCTTTGACCGTGGCGGACAGTCCCAGGGATACTATAAAGTTCACAATGGACGGGATATGGTGGTCTTAAAGGAGAAGCCGGAGTACCGCGACGTGGACCAGGAGCTCTTTGACTACCTGGACCGCACCTATGTGAACACAGAGAAGAAGATCCCTGTGACAGGAAGCGCCTACATCGCGGTCGGAAAACCGGGATATTTTTCCGTGTCGGATGAGACCGGAAACACGGCGTGGGAGGAATCCCAGCCTGCTGAGGAGGCAAAGAACGCCCCGATGGACGCGGAGCGCATCAGAAAACAGCTCTCAAAGACCGGAGATTCCATGTTCACGTTCACGGATCTCACCGTGGAGTGTGAGGGAAACGTGTTTATGCCGGTGCAGGCGTTAAACAAGATGCGCCGCGATGTACTGGAAAAACTTCAGGATGAGATCCTTTCTGGGTACCGGAGAAAACGTTCCGTTCCGCCGACGAAGGAAGAGGAACAGATTCCGGAAAAGATCCAGCTGGAAGACAGCCCGGAGTTTACCGCCTTTGTCCAGACAAAAGCGCAGTTTGATACGGTTCTCGGAAAATTTAAGATGTACCGGAAACTGTCCGAGAGGGAATACGGAATCTATCTGGCGTCGGAGAGCTTTGACGCCCAGGAGTGGAAGAAACTCGCGGACCGCTGTCATGAGGCGGGAGTCCGGTGTTACCTTATGATGCCGAGGATCTTCCGGAGAGAGGCGGAGCAGTACTTCAGAAAGCAATTGGAGTTCTTAAAATCCGCCGGGTTTGATGCCCTTGGAGTCGGTTCCATGGAAGAACCGGGATTTCTCCGGGACTCTGGAGTCGAGCTTCCACTGTACTTTGACCAGGGAATGTATTCCTGGAACCATCTCGCCGGTGCGGCGATGGAGCGGTACGGTGCAGACCGTCTGACGATTCCGGTGGAGTTAAACGAGCGGGAAATAAGAGATTCCGGTGTTCAGGGAGAGATGATCGTGTACGGATATCTTCCGATGATGATCTCCGCCCAGTGTATCAGAAAGACCACTCTCGGCTGTTCCGGAAAGCCGGAGATCATGTGGTTGAAGGACCGCAAGGATATGCGGTTCCCGGTGGTAAACCAGTGCCGTTTCTGTTACAACACGATCTACAATTCTGCGCCGCTTTCCCTTTTGGGGCTCTCCGGCCAGGTCACAGGTCTTAGGCCGAAGGCAGTCCGCCTGAACTTTACGGTTGAGGATGCGGCTGCGGCGGGTGAGATCCTGGACGCGTTCTTTGAGGAATACGGAATGGGTGAAAAAGCGGCGGAGCTGTCTGCTTTAAAGAATCAGTTTACGCGCGGACATTTCAAGCGCGGAGTGGAGTAGGTGATAATTATTGACTAATCTTATCATACAGATATCCAGATACTTGATGATCCTTCTGATCGCCATGGATACCTATTACAATTTCCGCTTCTTTTCCATGCGGGACGAGGGGGGGAGAAACCGCGTCTGCGGACGTCAGCTGGTGTGCCTGTTCATGCTGCACTTTTTGGCAAATATCCTGATCTGGCTGAACACGGAATCCGTGATAATGCTGGCCTTTTACGGCGCGCAGGTGGTATTCTTCCTGCTGTATATTTACCTCACGAGACTGTTCTATCGGAACAGTTCCAAACTTCTCGTCAACAATATGTGTACGCTTTTGGCGACGGGCTTTATTATCCTCACAAGGCTGAATCCCGACCGCGCCATGAGACAGTTTGTGATCGTGACGGCGGCAGCGATGATCACCTGGATCATCCCGTTTATCATCGACCGGGTATGGCAGCTTGTGACGTTCCCGTGGGTCTACGGGATCCTGGGTCTGGTACTTTTAGCGGTGGTGTGTGTCATCGGAAATACCTCCTATGGAGCCCAGCTTTCCCTGACCTTCGGCGGATTTACGGTGCAGCCGTCAGAGTTTGTGAAGATCAGCTTCGTGTTCTTTGTGGCGGCGATGTTCTACCAGTCCACGGACCGGGATACGATCATCAAGACTACCGTCGTGGCGGCGCTTCATGTGCTGGTACTGGTGCTCTCAAAGGATCTTGGAAGCGCGCTGATCTTTTTCGTTGCCTACATGACGATGCTCTTTGTGGCAACATCCAGTTATCTCTGGTTTGGAGCGGGCATCGCAGGGGGATCCCTGGCGGCGGTTGCGGCCTATTATCTTTTCCCTCATGTGAGACGGCGTGTGGAGGCATGGGCGGATCCATGGTCTGATATCGCCAACAAGGGCTATCAGGTAGCCCAGGCATTGTTTGCCATCGGAACGGGCGGATGGTTCGGAATGGGACTTTACCGCGGCATGCCGGAGAAGATCCCGGTGGTGGACAAGGATTTCGTTTTTGCGGCGATCTCCGAGGAGATGGGGGCGCTCTATGCGCTCTGCGTCCTGTTTTTATGTCTCGGCTGCTACATGCAGTTTATGCTGATCGCGATGAAGATGCAGGCGATGTTCTATAAGCTGATCGCCTTTGGACTTGGAAGCGTTTATATTACTCAGGTATTTCTGACCATCGGAGGCGTGACAAAATTTATCCCGTCAACCGGTGTGACGCTGCCCCTTGTGAGCTACGGCGGAAGTTCCATCGTCTCGACCTTTATCGTATTCCAGGTCATCCAGGGACTCTACGTCTTAAAACGCGGGGAAGAAGAGGAGGAGGAGAATTCCAGTGAAGAAGAGTAAACCGAATCCGAAGGCAAACCGGAATATCCTCTGGTTTGTGTACGCGGCAGTATTTTTATTTCTCGCAATGGGAATTTATGTGGGATATTTTCTTGTGGTGAAGAGTGATACGGTGATCGATAATCCGTATAATGCCAGAGCCAGCATCTTTGAGGACCGGGTCACCCGCGGCAAGATCTTGGCAGATGACGGGACCGTTCTTGCAAGGACCGTCACGGCGACGGATTCCAACGGCACCGAGACGCGGGAATACCCATACGGCAGCCTGTTCGCCCATGCGGTGGGCTACTCGACGGTGGGAAAGACCGGAATCGAGTCCCTGGCAAACTTTGACCTTTTGAGATCCCACACGAACCTCATCGAGCAGACCGCCGATGAGATCATGGGAAGAAAAACCGTCGGCGACAATGTGGTGACTACCTTAAACGTAGATCTGCAACAGATCGCCTCGGACGCCCTCGGAAAGAACCGTGGAGCGGTCATTGCCATCGAGCCGGATACCGGAAAGATCCTCTGCATGGTCTCAAAGCCGTCCTTTGATCCGAATACGGTGGCGGCAAACTGGAATGATCTCGTAAACGGGGACAGCACGGAGGCGAGAATGTTAAACCGCGCGACTCAGGGACTTTACCCGCCGGGATCTACCTTTAAGATCGTCACGGCCCTGGAGTATATGAGGGAACATCCGGGCGCTTACAACGACTATCACTTTGACTGCAGCGGAATTTTTGCTTTTGAGAACAACAAGATCCAGTGTTATCATAAGACGGCCCACGGATTCCAGGACTTCACCCAGGCATTCGCGAATTCCTGCAACGGCGCGTTCGCGAACCTCGGTACGGAGCTCGATCTGATAAGTTACCGGAACCTTGCGGAGCAGCTTTTATTTAACAGGAGTCTGCCTCTCGATATTCCGTACAGCAGGAGCACATTTAAGATGCAGCCGGACGCGGAGACATGGGAAGTTTTACAGACAAGCATCGGTCAGGGCCAGACCCTGATGTCCCCGATGCACAATCTTCTGATCACCGCGGCGATCGCCAACGGCGGAATTTTGATGAAACCATATCTCATGGACCATGTGGAAAATTCCGGCGGCGATGTGATCCATCAGTTCTCCCCGTCTGTGGCGGGAGAACTGATGGTTCCAAATGAGGCGGACGCCCTGAAGAACCTGATGGTGCAGGTGGTCAATGTGGGAACGGGATCCGCTTTAAAGCGGGATTCCTACCAGGTTGCGGGAAAGACAGGATCCGCGGAGTTTGACAAGGGAAAAGAGACCCACGCATGGTTTGTGGGCTTCGCCCCGGCGGATGATCCGAAGATCGCCGTCTGCGTCATCGTGGAGGAAGGCGGCTCCGGCGGACATACGGCGGCGCCGATCGCGGCGAAGTTATTCGACGCATGGCTGCAGTAGAATCTTTTTCGGAATGCGCCCGCAAGATGCGGGTGTGATCCGTGGAGCTGGAAAACTGCGGTATGCGGAGAAAATCGTGATCAAGAAAAGAAATCTATATTGAATAAAAGAAAAATGATATTTTCTTTTATTCCGTGCAGTGTTAAAATGATAACGAAGACAGGATCCGGGGAAAGGATCCGAATAAATAACCGTATCTCAGAACGGCAAAATTCATGGGAGGGTTCATCATGAGAATTTTAGTAACCGGCGGAGCTGGATATATCGGAAGCCATACATGCCTGGCGCTCTTAGAGCAGGGACATGAGGTCGTTGTATTTGATAATCTTTACAATGCGTCTGAAGAAGCATTAAACCGCGTAAAGAAGCTCACAGGAAAAGATCTGACATTCTACAAGGCAGATATGCTGGACCGTGACGCGATGGAAAAGATCTTTGACGAGGAAAAGATTGACGCAGTGATCCACTTTGCAGGATTAAAGGCTGTTGGCGAGTCAGTCGCAAAACCGTGGGAGTACTACCACAACAATATCACCGGTACGCTGATCCTTCTCGATGTGATGAGAAAACATGGCGTGAAGAAGATCATCTTCAGCTCCTCCGCAACCGTTTACGGAGATCCGGCGTTCGTTCCGATCACAGAGGAGTGCCCGAAGGGACAGTGCACAAACCCGTACGGACAGACAAAGAGCATGCTGGAGCAGATCCTCACTGATATGCAGAAGGCAGATCCGGAGTGGAATGTGATCCTGCTCCGTTACTTCAACCCGGTGGGAGCTCATGAGAGCGGCCTGATCGGAGAAGATCCGGAGGGAATCCCGAACAACCTGACCCCGTATATCACTCAGGTTGCCATCGGTAAGTTAAAAGAAGTGGGCGTATTCGGAAACGACTACGATACACCGGACGGAACAGGTGTCCGCGATTATATCCATGTGATGGACCTTGCGGAAGGCCATGTAAAGGCATTAAAGAAATTTGATGACCAGCCGGCGGTATATATCTACAACCTCGGAACCGGCCACGGATACAGCGTTCTCGATGTGATCCGCGCGTTCTCCAAGGCAGTCGGAAAAGAGATCCCGTATGTAATCAAACCGCGCCGCGCAGGAGATATCGCGACATGCTACTCCGACGCAACAAAGGCAAAGGTGGAGCTTGGCTGGGAGGCAAAGAGAAACCTCGACGACATGTGCCGCGACGCATGGAACTGGCAGTCAAAGAACCCGAACGGTTATCGTTCATAAATGAAAAATGAATGACCAGGATATGGTCATAGATATGAAAACTCCGGTGGAAGATAAAGTCTGCCGGAGTTTTTGGCTTTCTATAGGAAAGACCGCCTAAGACGCTTCCTTACACGCGTTTGCAGGTGCAGATCGCAGAATGGATCAAGAAAATCCTTTATGCATAAGATTCTGAAGACGGCAATTGGAACAGAAGCCGGGACTTTCGCGTAGATGCCATGGGAATTTCTGCAAGTGAAAACGTGGTTGCAAACACGGGGAAAAAGAAGTATACTAAATTCAGTTAAAAACACACCTGTGGAATCCGTTTTTGGCGGAATCCCTTGAATGCCTGTCAGGAGGAATTGCAATGATAGAAGCAACGAGCTGCGGCGGTGTGGTTATATTTCGCGGCAAGATCCTGGTTCTCTATAAGAACTACAGAAACAAGTATGAAGGATGGGTCTTACCGAAAGGAACTGTGGAAGCAGGAGAAGAGTTTAAAGAAACGGCTCTCAGAGAGGTGAAGGAGGAGACCGGGGTTCAGGCCCAGATCATCAAGTACATCGGAAAGAGCCAGTACTCGTTTAACACGCCTCAGGATACGGTGGAAAAGGAAGTCCACTGGTATTTAATGATGGCGGACAGTTATTACAGTAAACCACAGCGCGAAGAATACTTCGTAGATTCCGGATATTACAAATATTATGAGGCGTATCATCTTCTGAAATTCTCAAACGAGAAGCAGATCCTGGAAAAGGCCTACCACGAATATCTGGATCTGAAACGGTGTAATCTCTGGGGCAGCAAGAAATACTTTTAAGCCCCGTGAACGGAGGAAAACCCCTGAAACAGGGGTTTTTCCTGTATATACAGATAAAGATCCAACGGTGCCGGTGCATTGGATTTGTTTTTGCGCAGCCGTGGTCATGGCTGCAGATGAGCTGGGCAGCCGGGAGAAGAAACTTGACTTAAGGAGTGAGACTATGAAAATCATCGACGCACATCTTCACTTCGTGCCGGAGAATCCCTATTTTCAGGAGATCGCGGTGCGGGCGGAGCATAAAAATACAGAGGAAGACTTAAGGGCGGTCTATCAGAAATATAATATTGAGGGCGGAGTCGTCATGGGAAACCGGGGAGTGGATCCGGCAAATCATTCTTACCCGGATTTCTTAAAATACTGCGTGGGGATCGACCGGGATTTCCTCGTGAGTGAGGATAAAAAGAAGAGTCTGGACCAGGTGGAGGAGAACTTAAAGCGTGATACCTGCGTCGGAATCAAACTCTATCCTGGATACAACAAGGTGTATGTGACGGATGAGGTGTACGAGCCGCTCTACGATCTTGCAAAGGCGTACAAAAAGCCGGTGGCGATCCATATGGGACAGACTGCCGGTTCCCGTGCTTATTTAAAATACAGCCACCCGCTGACCTTAGACGAGGCGGCAGTCCGCCATCCGGGTGTAAATTTTGTGATGTGCCATTTCGGAAACCCGTGGCTTATGGACGCGGCGGCTGTGGTGGAGAAAAATGAGAACGTGATGACGGATCTCTCCGGTCTTCTGGAAGGAAAGATCGATTTCCCGAAGCTTTTAGAGCAGCAGAGAGGATATTTTGACACCTTAAAGACCTGGATCTCCTACTGCAGCCAGTATGAAAAGTTCATGTTCGGAACGGATTGGCCGCTTGCTAACTACGGAGATTACATTGAGGTCGTAAAATGGCTGATTCCGGAGGAAGAGTGGGACAAAGTATTTTATGAGAATGCGAAGAGAATTTACGGATTGTAAAAATAAATTAGGCGGATTAGAGTAAAAAAATGGGCTGTCTGAAAAGTCACACTGAGATATGTGGACTTTCCAGACGGTCCATTTTAAGTTGCAGCTGTTCGGTAGTTCTGGGCACTTGCTGACAATAAGAAAACATAAGCTGGAAGACGGCAGATAAACAATCTGAATCCAGCCTAAAGCTTAAATGAGTGTTTTCATGTTTTCCGCTCTGTTTTCCAGTGATGCCGCGATCTTTTCTTTATAAAACAGCAGAAACCAGTTGATCTCCGCCCCCACAAACAGGATACAGATCGAGGCGTAAAGCCACAGCATAAAGAGGATCACAGCAGTCAGACTTCCATAGGTGACGGCGTATGAGCCGAAATACCGGAAGTAGACGGAGAAGGCGAGGGATAAAACCGCCCACCCCGCGGCGGAGAACATGGCCCCCGGGATCTGACCGCGGATCGAAAGCCTGCGGTGAGGAAGAGCCGTGTAGATGGCGATGAAAAAGACCGTCAGCATGACAAACATTACAAGTCCGCGTCCCAGGGAGATCGTCCCGGAAAGATAGGACAGGGCAGGGATCCACTTTAACAGCATCTCCTGCAGGAAACTTCCGAATACGAGAAGCGCGAGGCTCGCCACGCACATCAGGGAGAATACCAGGGTATAGACGCTGCAGAGCGCCCTGCGGAGAATATAATTTCGCGGGGATGTGACGCCGAACACCCGGTTCAGTCCCTTTTCGATTCCAAGCATTCCTTTCGCCGCGGACCAGACTGCCGCAAGAGCAGTCACGGAGATCAGCGCCGCCGGGGAGTCGGAGTGCAGACTGTCCAGAAGATAGATCAAAAGCCCCTGAAACCGACCGGGGATCGCAGGCAGCAGAAAGCGGAGAAGATCCGCCTCATGGATCATGGGCGCCACCTGGATCAGGGCTAAGAGCACCATAAAGAACGGGAACGCCGCCATGATGATGAAATACGAAGCCTGTGCGGCATACACGGACATTTCGTCCGCAGAATATTTCAAATAGACCTGTCGTCCAAAGAGAAGCAGGCGAAGCATAAAATTCTTGACCTTCTCATAACCGTTCAGGATATCCTTAACGGTCACGTCCTTTCTTTAACATTCAAAAATCTAAATCATTATCCATAAAATATTAACATGAAGAGAGAAAAATAACAAGAGAGGTAAAATAACGGAGGCCATGATGTAATTTATAGAAGAATCCGCAGGGAAAACAGAAAATTATGCCGGAACATTGAGAAAATCAGAGATTTCCGTCGACAAAAACATGGGAAAACCTGCCACAAAATCGTTCTAACTTCCGTTCTAATTACATACAGATATACGGTAAAAGCCGTATAGCGGAAAAAACAATCAAAAAGGAGAAAATACTATGACAGAAAAAGGAATGGAAAACAACAAAGTAACCGTAATTGGAACGATCGTTTCAGGATTCACATTCAGCCATGCTGTGTTTGGGGAGGGATTTTATCTGGTGGATCTCCTCGTAAACCGTTTGAGTGAGCAGGCGGACATCATTCCGCTTATGATATCAGAACGTCTGATCGACGTGACAAAGGATTATCAGGGCTGTACCATGGAAGCTTCCGGGCAGTTCCGTTCCTACAACCGCCATGAGGGCACAAAGAACCGCCTGGTGCTGTCCGTGTTCGTTAGGGAGGTCCGTTTTATGGAGGAGTTTACAGACTACACGAAAACGAACCAGATCTTCTTGGACGGATATATCTGCAAGGAACCGGTCTATCGGAAAACACCGCTGGGCAGAGAAATCGCGGATCTTCTGGTGGCAGTGAACCGCCCATACGGAAAGTCCGACTACATCCCATGCATCGCCTGGGGCCGCAATGCGAGATACGCTTCCGGCTTTGGGGTCGGAACAAGGATCCTCATCTGGGGGCGTGTCCAGAGCAGGGAGTACACGAAAAAGGTCAGCGAGACGGAGTGCGAGAAGCGGGTGGCCTACGAGGTCTCTGTAAGCAAGCTGGAATGCGCGGATCATGCGGAAGTGTAGAAGGTTACTGTTTACGCCTTGCGCAAACAGTAACTGATTTTGCCGATGCTTCGCATTCCAAATCGGCAAAATCCACTACCACCACTGTATTGTACGGAATTTTCAGTTCAGAAAATTCCTACCCGTGTATAGTAACTGTAGAAGATACATAGCCTCGGGCGGACGGGCAAATCCCTTGCAAACGAGATAGAGATGTGATAATATAGCATAAAAGAAGCCCTAAAAAGCTTCGGCTAACGGTATACACAAAGTGAGGGAATGATCATGGCAAGTGGCAGAGTCCGTGTGATCTGCGGACCGGGATACGGAAAATCCGCATCGGCATTGGGATACGCGATGATGGGCGTTTTCCGCGGAAAAAGGGTCATTATGGTACAGTTCTTGAGAGGTATGCTGGGAGAGGGAGCGGCTGACGTCTTAAAGCGTCTCGAGCCAGACCTGAAATTCTTCCGTTTTGAGCACTCCAAAGAGCGGTTTGAGGACCTTCCGGAGGAACAGAAGCACGAAGAACTGATGAACATGCGGAATGGATTCAATTTCGCGAGAAAGGTGATGACGACCGGCGAGTGCGATGTCCTGGTTCTGGATGAGATTCTTGGAATTGTAGATCAGGGAATTATTTCTCAGGAGGAATTCCGGAGTTTTCTCGAGTCAAGAGATGAGGAGACGGAGCTGGTCATGACCGGGCGTGTGTGTCCGGAAGGCATTGAAAATTACGTGGATGATATTTCACGGGTGGAAAACATTGACGTTGACAATCATCAGGAATGATGATACCATAAATGATAAGTAGAGGTCGCGCCTGACATGAGTAGACCGGCAGATAGTGGGAAATGGCTGCCGGAGAAAAGGGGAAGGTGCCGAAGAGACAGGAAAATAAGTCCCTAAGGTTCCCGTTTCTGGGCATGCGGTGAAGAACCGTATGACTGTCATCTTTAGAGAAAGATGGAGGGCTGCTTAATCTGGAAGATCCGGGAGCTGACATCTTATTTGATTTCAGCTCCTTTTTTTGTGAAATAGAAATTTTTCTTTCACAAAAGAGCACAATCTATCTTTGACATTCAATTTTTACATAATAAAGAGGAGGACGCACTATGGCTATTTTTGAAGGAGCCGGCGTAGCACTTGTAACGCCATTTAAGGAAAATGGAGCAGTAAATTATGAGGTACTGGAAAGCCTGATCGAGGAACAGATCGCAGGCGGAACAGACTGTATCGTAGCGATGGGAACAACTGGCGAATCCGCGACCACATCCGAGGAGGAGCACATCCAGGTGATCCGTTTCGTATGTGAAGTTGTAAACGGAAGAATTCCGGTAGTTGCCGGAACAGGTTCCAACTGCACACAGACAGCGGTTGAACTCTCTGTTGAGGCTGAGGAGGCAGGAGCAGACGGTGTTCTCTTAGTTTCCCCGTACTATAATAAAGCGACTCAGAACGGCTTAAAGGCACACTTCACAAAGATCGCGAACTCCATCAAGATCCCGGCGATCCTCTACAACGTACCGAGCCGTACAGGCG
>CAVIYT010000076.1:0-4448 GCA_963646925.1 Paludibacteraceae bacterium | reverse complement strand
CATTTGTCCCAAACAAAGAGATTCGCCAGGAACTTATGGATATAGTCGAAAGCGTAAAATGGTAAAATTTTAAACTCCCAGTTTATACCATTCCCATCATTCACATGCTACAATAAAAGAAAAAATATCCAAGGAGGATCAACCATGACTGTAAAAAGAATAGAAGTACGTTCAAAAAAATACGGAGTATCCGGTGTGATCCTGGATTATGATTTTGTGACAAAACTGCAGTTCCGTTACAAGGACCGTGATATTGTCATGGCGATCACAAGATGGATGAAGGAAAAGGATGACGAGAAACTGGGAGAGAGATACATAGATTCATATATTGAAAATCTCGCACCGGAGGGACAGCGGAAGCTCCAGCTGCATTATTGGTATATCACCAGGAGAGAAGGGTATATCATTGCGGAAGGCACTGTGTCCGGGCATCACAGGCTCCAGGATTCCATTCATATCCACACTTCAGTGGTCAGCCAGGTTTATGTGGATGAGAGTGCGGAGGAACTTATCGTAATGACGAGAAATTCCTGCTATCACTGCCCATTGGCATATTGCAGATGGAAGAAGCAGGATGAGTTTCCGGATCTTGTGCCGGATTATAAAAAGATCAAGGAAAAGTATCAGGGAAAGATCGAGTATCCAAGCATCGAAAGAGGAAATGTACTTCTTGTGTTATCAAATTTTGATAACTACTATTTCCATTCCTTGTTTTATATCCCGGAAAACTCGACAAGTGACGAGCCGGTGGAAGCGATGGGATATTCACATATCGGCATGTTCCAGGACAGCTATCTGATCCAGGCCCCGGGAGCGAGAATTGATATCCGCTATTTCCCGCATTACCAGAATATTGAATTTTACGCATCCGATACGGATGACAGACCGCTGTATCTGGAAAACATTGGTGATGTTGTTCTCTATGTGACTACATCCTGCGGCAGAATACGCCTGAATCCGGGAGACAGGAAAATGGTCCGCAAAGAAAATGCGGAGAAAGACAAGACAAAGCTTCCAAACGGCGACTTGTATCCGGCTGGAGTCCTGGAGGACGAGCCGAAAAAGGAAACGCCCGAGGAGTAAGGAGAAGGTGCAAAATGAATGTTTATGTAACCGGAGATGTCCATGGCGATTTCGATGACCTGGAAGCTCGGTGCAGGGAAGCCCAGACCAGAGAAGAGGACATCGTTGTGATCCTCGGCGATGTGGCTCTGAACTATTCGAATGACTGGAAAGATTACAGAAGAAAAAAGAAAGCCAGTGCACTTGGTCCAAAGCTTTTCTGTGTGCACGGGAATCATGAAATGCGTCCAGCTAACGTAAAGGGATATGAACTTGTTGAGTGGCATGGAGGAAAGGTGTGGATCCAGCCGGAATTTCCTAACTTGATATTCGCCAAGGATGGAGAGATCTATGATCTGGGCGGAAAGAAGATCATTGTTTTAGGCGGTGCGTATTCCGTTGATAAGCAGTGGAGACTTGCCTATGATTATGAGTGGTTTCCTGATGAGCAGCCTTCCGACGAGATCAAACAGTATGCCGAAGAGCGGCTGGATCAGGCAGGCTGGAAGGTCGATGCTGTCTTTTCCCATACATGTCCCTTTAAATACCGGCCATTGGAAGATATCACATTCCGGCCGGATCAGAGTAAGGTCGATACCTCCACAGAACAATGGCTGGACAAGATCGAGGACCGTTTAGAATACGGAAAATGGTACTGCGGCCACTGGCATATTAATAAACGTATCGGCAGAATGGAGTTCTTGTTCCAGGATATTGTAATGCTTGTGTAAAATAAGCGAAATCATGTCACCGCCAGGTTGTTTATCTGGCGGTGTTTTACTGACCTTTTATGACATCAATCGCAGAATTATGACAAAACTGTCATTTTCCAGTCATGAACAATTAAACTGCTGTCTGTAGAATATAAATCAGAAAGAAATAATTCACAAATCCAGAAAGGAAGATGATTATGACAGCAGTTATTGGTTTCCTGATGATCATCGCGATCGTAGCTCTGCTTTTAAAGGGTAAGATGTCCCCGATCGTGGTACTGGCAGTTGTCCCGGCCATCGCGGCCCTGATCCTTGGGTTCTCCCCGGTAGAGGTCATGGACTTCATTGCGGATGGTATCAAGACCACAACCAGCAATGGTATTTTATTTATCTTTTCCGTAATTTATTTTGGTGTCCTGGCAGACACTGGACTCTTTGACGTGATCGTAAGCTGGCTCGTAAAGAAAGCTGGAAACAACGTCATTGCGGTTACCGTAGTTACCGCGCTGATCGCAACGATCGCTCATCTGGACGGAACCACAGCTGTTACCGTTCTCATCACGATCCCGGCAATGTACCCGGTATATAAGAAGATGAACATCGACTCCCGTATTCTTCTCTGCCTGACAGGTGCCTGCATGGGCGTTATGAACCTGCTTCCGTGGGGCGGCCCGACAGCGAGAGCAGCGACTGTTCTCTCCATGGATGCAACTGAGTTATGGCATATGCTGATCCCGCTTCAGGTCGTTGGTATGATCATGAACATCGCTCTTGCCGTATTCCTCGGCATGGTAGCCATCAAGCATGGCGCCGGCGCTGGAAAGGGCGAAGAGGTTGAGGTTGACGAGAAAGAAAAGAAAGAGGCAGCTGACTTAAGAAAGTCCAACGCTTACCTGATCTTCAACTTTATCCTCACTGTAGGTGTGATCGCTCTCTTATCCACAGGTATCGGTAAATCCTACGTTGTATTCATGCTCGGTCTCTGCATCCTTCTGGCTGTCAACTACCCGAACCAGAAGACTCAGGACAAGCTCATCAAGAAGCATGCTCCGGCAGCCCTGATCATCTCCGCGACTCTGTTTGCCGCAGGCGCTATGGTCGGTGTCTTCGACGGAACTGGCATGTTGGAAGCTATGGCAAACGCGATCATGGCGATCATTCCGGCAGCACTTGGTAAGTATGTTCACATTATCTTCGGTATCCTTGCACTTCCGCTTGGTCTCTGCATCGGTACAGACGCTTACTTCTACGGTATCATGCCGTTAGTTATGCAGGTCGGTGAGACATACGGCATCGCTTCTTTAAATACCGCTCTTACAATGCTGATCGGTAAGAACCTTGCGTTAATGGTAAGCCCGTTAGTACCGGCTACCTACCTTGCGATCGGACTGACAGGAACGGAGCTGAAAGATCACATGAAATTCAGCATCCCGCCGTACTACTTTGTCAGCCTTCTGATGCTGGTATTCGGCGTGATTCTTGGAATCATTGCCATCTAAGCAATACATAACGAATCAAATTCCTGTCCTGCTGTACAGATCTTGTACCGCAGGACGGGATTTTTTGCTATAATGAAAGAAAAAATGACACAGAGGTATGTTTATGAATACAGAGAAGATCTTACTGGTGGATGATGAGCGCGCGATCCGCCTGGCGGTGCGGACGGCCCTGAGCCGTGAGGGAATGCAGGTGACGGAAGCTTCCGATGGAAGTGAAGCGCTGGAACTTTAAAAAAAACAGCAGTTCCATCTGGTGATCCTGGATGTGATGATGGAGCGCGTGGGCGGTTACGATGTGCTGCAGGCCATGCGCGCGGCGGGGGACCACACGCCGGTGATGATGCTGTCGGGCAAATCCGATGAAATGGACCAGGTGCTGGGTCTTGGCTTTGGGGCAGACAGCTATCTTACAAAACCGTTCCACACCGCAGTCCTGATCCAGACGGCGAAGGCGCTGATCAGAAGAAGCCAGATCTACAGCCAGGGGGCATCCACGGAGGCGGGGATCCGCAAAGGTCCGTTTACGGTGGATACCTTGAAGATGGAATGCCTGAAAAACGGTGAGCCGTTAAATTTTACTGCCCGGGAGATGACGCTGTTCCGGTTTTTGATGGAACATCCGGGACAGGTATTTACGAAAGAGCAGCTTTACACCCAGGTGTGGAATGAGGCGGTGGTGGATGACAATACGATCACGGTCTATGTAAAGCGGATCCGGAACAAGATCGAGGATGATCCGAAGCAGCCCCAATATCTGAAGACGGTGCGGGGAATCGGATATATGCTGAATGTATAGGGATAAAGGATGAAAAGGATAGAAGAACTCTTAAAAAGGTGGAAACTGAAACTGATGGCGGCCGGTGTCCTGGTGGTTTTGTCTCTGATTGTGATATTTGCCGGCTTCCGGTTTTACAGCCAGTACCGGGAACAGGTGATCCGGACGGAGGAGAGCCAGCTTTTGACCATGGCAGGGATCGTCGGAAATAACCTCAACTCCTACATGGAACAGCAGCTGGAGGAGATCGACCTGTTTTATTCCCAGGAAGGAATTCCGGACAGCTGGACAGAGTCCGGTGCAATTGAAGCGCGGACATCGTACTTTTTAAAGGAGAACGCGGATGTCTATAACTGGATCACGGTGACGGAGCCGGACGGGACAAGGCTTAAGTATGAG
>CAVIYT010000075.1:1330-26366 GCA_963646925.1 Paludibacteraceae bacterium | reverse complement strand
GTGTTTACGGCGCCGATGATCCGGGCTGCGGTGGAGAGTTCGTCGCAGAGGGAGACCATGAGGTTTTTATCCGGCATAGTCAGGTTGAAGCCGCGGGCACCGAGAACTTTTAGACCGGCGACTGCGGTTGGAAGTGTTTCCTCGTTGACGTCAAATGCGAGGTAACGGTAGTCGAGTCCCAGGGCCTCAAAGGACGCGTTGTGCATCATAGGGGAGACGCTGTGGGCGCATGGGCTGCCGAGCAGGCAGATGAGGCCGGTGTGACCGGTGATCGGGGATGCTGCAGGTGTGGTGTTTTCCATTTTATGTGTACCTCCGGGGGTGATTTTTCTTGTGGTTTGAGTTGCTGTTAGAAGGAGCAAAATAAGGGAAATAGCTACTGATATTTCTAAGACGCAACGAATGTATAACTTGCTTTATTATAACAGTACAGGAAAAAAATTGCAAAAGAAAATTTATGATTTTAAAGTGTGAAAATGTAGGGAACAGAAAAAGTAAAAAACAGAGGGTTAAAATCGGAATAAATCAGGGGGCGGAGGTTCTTTGATTGCAGAGTATGTTGAAATCTGGTATACTTGCACTAAATGACGCATAAAAGTGGAAAAGTGTTTTCTGGCTGCAGGAAATTAGGATAGATTTTTTGCTGCACAAAGAGGCAAATTTTTTACAAAATGCTATAGGAAGAGGAGAAGTTGAAAAATGGCGGGATTGAAGGAACATATTTTTTTAATCGGATTTATGGGTTGTGGAAAGAGTACAAACGCGGCGTGCCTGGCGGAGATGACTGGGGCGAAGCAGGTGGAGATGGATCAGATGATCGTGGAGAATGAGGGGATGGCGATCGCGGATATCTTTAAGGAGAAGGGGGAAACGTATTTCCGGGAGCTGGAGACGGAGCTGATCAAGAGTTTTGCGGAGGCGGAACCGGCTGTGATCTCCTGTGGGGGAGGTGCTGTCCTGAAAGAAGAGAATGTACGGTTTATGAAGGAGTGCGGGAAGATCGTGCTGCTTACGGCGGAGCCGGGGACGATTTATGAGCGTGTGAAAGACAGCACGGATCGGCCGGTTTTGAATGGGAATATGAATGTTGGGTATATTGAGGAGTTGATGGAGAAGCGGCGTCCGAAATATGAGGTGGCGGCTGATGTGAGAGTGGGTACGGATGGGAAGACGGCGGAGGAGATCTGTCGGGAGATTCTTGAGGTTTGTGGAAAATAAAATTGGCGAAAGTACGCGCCGGTGAGTCTTCGGGCGCGGACGCTTGATGGGATTTCGGGAGGGTTCCGCTAGGCTCCCAAAAGAATGCTAAGGGCGGAGAACAGGCGGCACAACTCGCCTGTGACTCAGACAAGTGCCGCCTGTCCTCCAACGCATTCTCCTGCGAGCCAAGAGGAACCAGCTCCCGGAATCCAGGCGCGTCCGTGCCCGAAGACTCACCGGCGCTGTGTATTGGCGGTTCAAAGGAAA
The DNA here is from genome assembly GCA_963646925.1 of Paludibacteraceae bacterium. Classification (GTDB taxonomy): domain Bacteria; phylum Bacillota; class Clostridia; order Lachnospirales; family Lachnospiraceae; genus Pilosibacter. The sequence continues at coordinate 24,899 of CAVIYT010000075.1, read as the reverse complement.
GGGGACTCAAGCCAGACTGGAAAAAGCGTAGGGAATGGTTGGAAATAGGCCGGAAAAGTGCGGGAAAAGTTTGAGTGTTGTGTAGAAGAATTAGGAAATATTGAGATAGTAAAAGAGTCCGTACATGGGTAAGGGATGAACGTGTGCGGACTCTTTTTGAGAATTCAAGATTGAATTTTTTGAGGCTTATAAGATCATAAGGGCCGCCGCGCCAGCCGCGATCACGGCTCCGATGGCGCTGACAACGCCGTAGATCTTTCGGGATTCCGGGTCATCTTTTTCTTTGTCGAAATAGAAGATGCCTGCTCCGAAGATCAGAATTCCGATGATGAGTGCGATGATGTTTACTGTCATGATTTTTTCCTCCACTTTAATAATAATGCTGAGTTTGTGATGACAAGGACGCTTCCTGCGTTATGGACGAGGGCGCCGATGACCGGGTTTAAGATTCCAGTGATCGCCAGGGTGATGGCGAGGAAGTTTAAGGTCATGGAAAATGTCATGTTGAGTTTGATGGTGGTCATCATCCGGTGGGAGAGGGCGATGAGGTGAGGGAGTTCCTTGACATCATCGTCCACCAGGGCGATGTCCGCGGCATCCACGGCGATATCGCTTCCGACGCCGCCCATGGCGATTCCCACGTCCGCTTTTTTGAGGGCAGGCGCGTCGTTGATTCCGTCACCGATCATGCAGACCGGGTGGCTTTCTTTCTGGGACGCGTCGATGAAATTCAGTTTGTCTTCCGGGAGACACTGGGCGTGGACATCCTTGATATGTAAGGTGTTCGCGATGGTCTTCGCGGCGTTTTCATGGTCGCCGGTGAGAAGGACCGGGCGGACATTTAAGCTTCCCAGGGTGTCGATCATGGAGGCGCTCTCCTCGCGGACCGTGTCGGAGAGTGCGATGAAGCCGGAAGAGACTCCGTCCACGGCGAGGTAGATCACGGTGCAGCCGGACTCCAGATAGGAAACGGCTTTCGCGGATTCCGGGAGCGGGGACGCGCCCTGCTCTGTGAGGAGGACCGGACTTCCCGCAAGGATCACATGTCCCTCGACATTGGCGCGGACGCCGCGGCCCGGGATCATCTGGAAATCAGATGGAGCTTCGGCGGCAGCAAGTCCTGTTTCCTTGTAGGATCTTCCAATGGCTTTTCCCAGCGGGTGCTCGGAGAGCTGTTCGGCGGAGGCGGCGAAGCGGAAGAGTGTCTCGTCATTGTAAGCGTCGGTGAAACTCTCGGCACATACGACCTTCGGGGTTCCGTAGGTCAGGGTACCAGTCTTATCGAAGGCGACCACGTCGACTTTCGCCAGGCGCTCCAGGGCATCGCCTTCCCGGACGAGAAAGCCGTGTTTTGTGGCGTTTCCGATGGCGGCCATGATGGCGGTGGGGGTTGCGAGGACGAGAGCGCAGGGGCAGAACACAACGAGGATCGTCACGGCGCGGATGATCTCACCGGAGACGAACCAGGTGATGGCCGCGGCGCTCAAGGCGATGACCACGATCCATGTTGCCCAGCGGTCAGAGAGACCTACGATCTTTGCTTTTCCGGCATCTGCGGACTGGACGAGGCGGATCATGCGCTGGATAGAACTGTCGGCGCCGACCTTGGAAGCTTCCATCTCAAAGGCACCGAACTGGTTTACGGTTCCGCTGGAGACCTCATCGCCGACGGATTTGTCTACCGGGAGAGATTCGCCGGTCATGACAGCCTGGTTGATGGAGGTCTGGCCGGAGAGGATCACGCCGTCCACCGGGATCGTCTCACCCGGGAGAACGCGGATGCGGTCGCCGACGGATACCTGTTCCGCAGGGATGATGGATTCTTTGCCGTCTTTTAAGACTCTGGCGGTCTGCGGGGTGAGGTGAACGAGCTTTTCGATGCCGGCTCTCGCCCTTGCGACGGTGAGTTCCTCTAAGAGAGCGCCAAGCTGCATGATAAAGGCGACTTCACCGGCGGCGAAATCCTCGCCGATACAGACGGATGCGATGAGAGCCAGGGATACGAGGACATCCGCCTTGATATCGAAGGCAGTGACGAGACCGATGACTGCTTCCAGAATGATCGGAACGCCGCAGAGAATGATCGCTGCCCAGGACGCGTCGAATGGAAGAGCGACAGCGCCGGAGAGGCTTAAAAGCAGGGCGATTCCGGAGATAACGAGGAAGGTGATGTCCTTCTTCATACCGCCGAATTCCAGAAGATGTTCGAGAAATTCAATTAGTTTTTTCATACGAAGACCTCTTTTTATGATGTATTTGTTTATAACTTTATACCTATGGGGGTATATGTATAATATACATATAGGGGTATAAGTTGTCAAGAGGGCAAAATAAAAAAAGCTCATCCAAGCAGATATGTGTCTGATCTGCCTGGATGAGCTTTTAAGGTCGGCTTATTAACCCATATTAGAAAACCGCTCCACCGCTTTCGTGAAGCTCTCAATGGTCTTATCCGCGTCCCCATGCTCGATGCCGTCGCGGACGCAGTGTTTGATGTGGCCTTCGAGGACCACCTGGCCGCATTTGTGGAGTGCGGACTTTGCCGCGTTTAACTGGGAGAGGATGTCCTCACAGGGAACGTCCTCGTCGATCATGCGGTCGATGGCCTGGACCTGGCCGATGATCTTCTTTAACCGGCGATGCAGATTCGCCGAATCCATGCATTGTTTCATAGAAAAGAACCTCCTTGGAGATGTTCATGACTGCACCGCAAAACGGGCAGCTGACCCAGACCGTATACGGGTAGGGGTATATGCATATCATATCTGCTGAAGAAATATTTGTCAATCCATTGCAGCAAAGCGTATAGCCAGATGAAATTCAGATATCTGACGTTGTTTCTGGAAGAAACCTCACCATCTATAAGGCAGTCCGGTCGCAAAACGGAAAAGAGAAAATTAAAGTACAAGTTTTAGGACGTTTCTGCCCTATATGTATTCAAGCCGCATATGTAAAGAAGGTTTTAGTAAATATTACGGCATCTCAGGCTTTTTTCCAAGTCGAACAGCCTCTAAATACTTTTGAGTTTCTTCATCCGCATGTGTAAACAAGTAATTTTTCGCACTTCCGGTGTGCTTCCCTTTTTCCTCAGAGATCAGCTTCCCAACACGCTCGATCTCCTCACGGAAATCCCTTGCGGACCAGAGAATGCAGCCCTGGCTGCGGATGATGAGCTGGATCACGCCATCGGAGGTGGCGACGGTGGTGCGGTAGCGTCTGCCGATGCGGATCGCGACCTTTTCGATGTACTGGTCGGCGGTCTCCGCCTCTTTTGTGTATACGACGTTGATGTTGTGGTATTTCTGGACTTTCTCTACACCGCCTGGGACCTTGTAGGCGTCGAAGACAACGATAACGCATATTTTCCGGAATCCCTGGTAGTTGCTTAAGATGTCCATGAGCTTATAGCGGGCCGCGTCGATGCTGATTGCTGCCAGGTCGCTCAGTTCCGCCCAGGCGAAGATGATATTGTAGCCGTCGACGAGAAGGTACTCGTCCTCCGGCTCCTCTTTTTCCTTCACCGGTTTCACCGGACTGGCGTTTTTCGCACGGATCACGGTGCGGGAGTCGTAGTCGGAGGCGAGCTTCCGTTTCGGCTCGCCGTATGTACGGGTGAAGATGGCCTGGAGCTCTTTATCGTCGTAGAAAGAAAGTGAAGAACCGTCGTTTCCCCGGCTGCTGGAACCAGCGGTATCATTCGCAGAAACTCCCGAACCGATACTGTTACCAGAACCGGCAGATTCGCCCGAACCAGCTCCAGAATTTTTACTGCCGGAAAAAACATTTCCAGTTGTTCCAGCGGCCCCTGGACCATAGCCAGAAGTGCTGCCGCCAGCAGCCCCACTAGGCACCTTTCCAGCAGCAAGATCCGCCGCCATCGCCTGCAGCCGTTCATTCGCTTTCCGCAGCTCTCTTTCCTGCTGTTCCTTCGCAAGCTGCTTTGCCAGCGGACTCTCCACATGCATATACTGCTTCACCTCATCCCACGGTACCACGAATCCTGCCCCATGGGAGCAGAAGACGGATCCTGCCGGGTCCTGGAGGTCGAAATAGAAATCGTAGCCGGAAGCCGCGATGACTTCCTCGGCGTTGTGGCATGGTTCGTAGCCGGAAAGACTTAAGGTCAGCCGTCCCCGTCCTTTCGTGTAGGAGATCACGTCGCGCTGATAATTTCGCATCGTGGATACCGGTGCGGTTCCCGTGAGCAGTGCCATGGCTCCGTCCTGTTCCGGGGCGGAAAACTCGCCCTGCATTCGGTCGAGATCCGCCATGGTGCGGCCAAGGTTTTCCGACGGAACTTCCAGCCGGAACGCGTAGTACGGTTCTAAGAGTACACATCCCGCCTCACAGAGTCCCTGGCGGACAGCACGGTAAGTTGCCTGGCGGAAATCGCCGCCCTCGGTGTGCTTCTGGTGTGCCCGGCCTGCGATCAGTGTGATCTTCATATCGGTGATCTCAGAGCCTGTCAAAATTCCTCGGAATCTCTTTTCTTCCAGATGCGTCAAGATCAGTCTCTGCCAGTTCTTATCCAGCATATCTTCGCTGCAGTTGGCGTCAAAAACGAGTCCGCTTCCAGGCTCCCCCGGTTCCATCAAAAGGTGGACCTCCGCGTAGTGGCGCAGCGGCTCAAAATGTCCGACGCCCTCGACAGTCTTCGCAATCGTTTCCTTATATACAATGTTTCCTTCCCCGAACCCGATCTCCACGCCGAACCGCTCCTGTACCTGGCTTTTCAGGATCTCCATCTGTACATCGCCCATGACCTGGGCCTGGATCTCGCCTAATGCTTCGTTCCAGACGATGTGGAGCTGCGGGTCTTCCTCCTCCAGCATGCGCATGTTTTTGAGCATGGTGTGGGAGTCCGTTCCAAATGGCAGCAGGATCCGGTAGGTGAGGACCGGCTCCAGGAGCGGGAGAGCGCTCTCGGAGGCAGTTCCGAAGACCTGTCCAGGTCTCGTGTCAGAGATTCCTGTGACGGCCACCACCATGCCGGGTTCCGCTTCCTTTAAGGCCTCAAACTTCGAGCCGGAGTAGAGCCGGATCTGGTTGATCTTCTCCTCGGAATCAGGGGACAGCGAATCGCGGATCTTCAAGTTTCCGCCCGTGATCTTCAAATGCGTCATCCGGACACCTGCCTCGTCCCGGGAGATCTTAAACACCTTCGCACCGAAGTCCTTCGTGTAGTCCGGACATGCTGCAAATTCCCCGAGGGCGGTCAGAAATTCCCGGACGCCGGAAAGTTTCAAGGCAGAGCCGAAAAAGCAGGGAAAGAGCTTCCTGTCATGGATGGCTTTCCGCACATCGTCCGTCTTTAAAGTACCGTCCGACAGGTAAGCTTCCAGAAGTTCTTCGTCACAGGTAGCGATCTCCTCTGCGTTTTCTTCCGAAGCTTCCAGCACATCACGATTCCCAGACACTCCCGTAAAGTCCACGACACCATGATCCAGCCGCTCCTTCAGCGACGCCAGCACCGCCTCCTGGTCCGTCCCTTTCTGATCCATCTTGTTCACAAAGATAAACACCGGGATCCGGTACCGTCTCAAAAGCCGCCATAGCGTCTCCGTATGTCCCTGCACCCCGTCGGCTCCGCTGACGATGAGTACCGCGTAGTCAAGGACCTGCAGCGTCCGCTCCATCTCCGCCGAAAAATCCACATGGCCCGGCGTGTCAAGAAGTGTCACGGAGGCGTCACCTAACGGAAAGACCGCCTGCTTTGAAAAGATCGTGATGCCCCGGGCGCGCTCTAAGGCAAACGTGTCGAGAAACGCGTCCCGGTTGTCGACACGTCCCATTTTTTTTAGTTTTCCTGTCTCATATAAAATTGCCTCGGACATAGTCGTCTTGCCTGCGTCGACATGCGCGAGGATACCGATAACAAATCGTTTCATATACAATAAGGTCTGCTTTCTGTAATAATAAGTGACTTGCCGCCTGAAAGAAAATAAAAGGCGGCAGTGTAACCATAGTATATCAGAAAAAAGAATCCCATGCAACGAGACACAGGTACAGGATTCACCAGGTTCAGTATGATTGGCGTGAATGGACAGGTCGGTCGGGCTGGTCGCTGTCTCAAAATCATAGAAAACACCCGGAAAAGTGTACAGAAATCCCGCAAACAGGCATTTTTCCCAGCAAACCCCTTGATTTTTCAAATTTTCTATGCTATGATTCTGATGATAACATAAGTAACCGGTCAAAAGAGTGGACGAAAAAGTCCACTCTTTCGTTTTGCATAACCGGAACTATCCGGCAGAAAGGCGGTGGAAACCCATGGCAAGAAGAGATGAGTATGAATCCAGGGTCGAGAAGTTTTTAACCCCGATCATGGAAGAAAACAATTTTGAACTGGTGGACGTGGAGTACGTGAAGGAAGCGGGCACCTGGTACCTGAGAGCTTATATCGATAAAGAGGGCGGCTTCACGGTAGATGACTGTGAGATGGTATCGAGACGCTTAAGCGACTGGCTCGATAAAGAGGATTTTATCGACGACAGCTATATCCTGGAAGTAAGCTCCCCGGGACTCGGCAGACCGTTGAAGAAAGAGAAAGACTTCAAGAGAAGTCTCGGCGAAGCAGTCGATATCAAGCTGTACCGCGCCATCGAGAGACAGAAAGACTTTTCCGGAATTCTCACGGCATATGACGCGGACACCGTAACGATCCGCTACGAGGACGGTTCTGAGAGCACATTTAATAGAAAAGACATTGCCTTAATTCGTCTGGCATTCGATTTTTAATAAGGAGGATAAAAAATGAACAAGGAACTGATGGAATCGATGAATATACTCGAAAAAGAGTACAACATCAGTAAGGACACATTGCTGGAGGCAATCGAGAATTCACTTCTCACAGCCTGCAAGAACCACTTCGGCAAGGCCGACAATGTGAAAGTCATCATTGATCCGGATGGCTGCGACTATTCTGTATATATGGAAAAAGAGGTCGTTGAGACCGTAGAGGACCCGATCACACAGATCAGCCTCGCTGACGCAAGAATGATCGCTCCGAGACATGCCATTGGTGACATCGTCCAGATCCCCATTGATTCCCATGATTTCGGCAGAATCGCAACACAGAACGCGAAGAACGTGATCTTACAGAAGATCCGCGAGGAGAGCCGGAAATCCCAGTTAAGCGAGTGGCAGTGTAAGGAGAAAGAGGTCGTTACAGGTATCGTTCAGCGTTACATCGGCCGCAATGTCAGCGTAGACCTCGGAAAGATCGACGCGATCCTCCCGGAGGCTGAGCAGGTTAAGGGTGAGACATTCCAGAGAACCGAGCGTATCAAGGTTTATATCTTAGAAGTTAAGGACAGCCCGAAGGGCCCGAGGATCTCCGTATCCAGAACTCATCCGGACCTCGTAAGACGTCTGTTTGAGGCTGAGATCGCTGAGGTCCGCGACGGTACCGTTGAGATCCGCGCGATCGCCCGTGAGGCAGGTTCCAGAACAAAGATCGCCGTAAGCTCCACAGACCCGAACGTAGATCCGGTAGGAGCATGTGTCGGCTTAAACGGCGCGAGAGTCAACGCGATCGTAAATGAGCTCCGCGGCGAGAAGATCGACATCATCAACTGGGATGACAACCCGGCGTTCTTGATTGAGAACGCGTTAAGCCCGGCAAAGGTCATCTCCGTTGTTGCGGATGAGGACGAGAAAGAGGCACAGGTCATTGTTCCGGATTACCAGTTATCCTTAGCGATCGGTAAAGAGGGACAGAACGCGAGACTTGCAGCAAGACTTACCACCTACAAGATCGATATCAAGAGCGAGACACAAGCGAGAGAGCTTGGTCTCTTCGATGATATGGACTTCGGCGAGGAAGGCTTTGAGGGCGAGTATGAGAAAGATGTAGAGCCGGCAGAGGACGAAACTCCGGCAGAGGAAACTTCCGAAGCACAGGCTGAGACTGAAGAATAGGAGAGAAGGGAACGACCACAGTGAGTACAGTAAAGAAGGTTCCGCAGAGACAGTGCATCGGCTGCGGTGAAATGAAAAACAAGCGGGAGCTGATCCGTGTCTTAAAAGGTACTGACGACGTGATTTCCATCGACGCGACCGGAAGAAAAAACGGACGCGGTGCATATATCTGCCCATCTATGACATGCTTTGAAAAGGCAGTAAAGAGCCGGGGACTGGAACGATCCTTTAAAATGGCAATTCCAAAAGAGGTTTACGAAAGTCTAAAAAAGGAGATGGAACAGATCGATGAACAGAAATAAAGTCCTTGGTCTTTTAGGCCTGGCGGAGAAAGCCGGAAAGGTAAGAAGCGGCGAGTTTTCCACAGAGAAGGCAGTAAAGTCCGGAAAAGCCGGACTGGTGATCGTGTCGGAAGAATCTTCGGACAACACAAAGAAAATGTTCCGGAACATGTGTACTTACTATAAGGTCCCGTACTTTGAGTTCGGAAGCAAGGAAGAGCTCGGACACATCCTGGGAAAGCAGATGAGAGCGTCCCTGGCCGTGATCGACGAGAACTTTTCCAATGCGTTGTTGAAACAGCTAGGTGTAAACGGAGGTAGTGAGCGTGAGTGAGTTTGAAAAGGATTTAGGAAAGAAAAAAGAGGGAACAGATACATTGAATCAGAATCAGGAGAATTCCACAAAGCCGGCAGTTCCGGCTGAGGGAGAAAATAATGCGCCGGCAGCACCGGCAAAGAAGCGTATCGCGGCAGTTTACCGTCCGCAGAACAGCACACAGAAACGTCCGGCAGGAAACCGCCAGCAGGGCGGACAGAGACCGGCAAGACCGAACAACGGTTCCGGCATGCAGGTAAGACCGACAACAAACAGCACACCGGCAGCACCGGCAAAACCGGCAAAACCGGCTGAGGCTCAGGCAGCAGCACCGGCACCGGAGAAGAAGGCGGAAGCGCCGAAGACAGAGGCACAGGAGCTTCGCGAGAATGTCCGTCCGCTTCCGAACCAGAGCCGTCCGGAAGGACGCCAGGGCTTCCAGCCGAGAGAGAGCCGTCCGTTCCCGGGACGCGACGGAAACCGTGAAGGCGGAAGAGATAACCGCCAGGGCGGCTACCAGGGAAACCGTGACAATAATCGTCAGGGCGGTTACCAGGGTAACCGTGACAATAACCGCCAGGGCGGCTATCAGGGCAATAGAGATAACAACCGCCAGGGCGGCTACCAGGGTAACAGAGACGGTAATCGTCAGGGCGGTTACCAGGGCAACAGAGACAACAACCGTCAGGGCGGCTATCAGGGCAACAGAGACGGAAACCGTCAGGGCGGTTACCAGGGCAACAGAGACAACAACCGTCAGGGCAGTTACCAGGGCAGCCGTGACAACAACCGTCAGGGTGGTTACCAGGGCAACAGAGACAATAATCGTCAGGGCGGCTACCAGGGCAGAAACGATAACCGCCAGGGCGGAAACAGAAGCGGCATGAGCATTCCGAAGCCGTCCTTCGATACACCGCTCGCACAGAAGCAGCAGAATACAAAGCAGAGCAAGAACGCTTACAAGAAGGAGCATGACGCAAAGAAAGACCGCGACATGGAGATGAAAGGCAAGGCAGGAAAGGGCCAGAAAGGCGTAAAAGCTCCGGTTATGCCGCCGCAGCCGAAGAAGGAAGAGGCGAAGGTCGAGGAGATCAAGACCATCGTAATTCCGGAGGTAATCACCATCAAGGAACTCGCGGACAAGATGAAATTACAGCCGTCCGCAATCGTTAAGAAGCTCTTCTTACAGGGCACCATCGTTACCATCAACCAGGAGATCGATTTCGAGAAAGCCGAAGAGATCGCTATGGAGTACGATGTTCTCTGCGAGAAAGAGAAGAAGGTCAACGTCATCGAGGAACTCTTAAAAGAGGAAGAAGAGGACGAGAAGGACATGGTTTCCAGACCGCCGGTTATCTGCGTAATGGGTCATGTCGACCACGGTAAAACTTCCCTTCTTGACGCGATCCGCCAGACAAACGTAACTTCCAGAGAGGCAGGCGGTATCACACAGCACATCGGTGCTTACGTTGTTGAGTACAACGGACAGAAGATCACATTCCTCGATACACCAGGACACGAGGCATTCACAGCAATGCGTATGCGCGGCGCCCAGGCAACCGATATCGCGATCCTCGTAGTCGCAGCGGACGACGGTGTTATGCCGCAGACCGTTGAGGCCATCAACCATGCGAAAGCCGCAGGCGTTGAGATCATCGTTGCTGTCAACAAGATTGATAAGCCGAGCGCGAACGTAGAGAGAGTAAAACAGGAGTTATCCGAGTATGAGTTAATTCCTGAGGACTGGGGCGGAAGCACCGTATTCGTACCGGTTTCCGCTCATACAAAAGAGGGAATACCGGAACTTCTCGAGATGATCCTCTTAACAGCAGAAGTAAAAGAGTTAAAGGCAAACCCGAACCGCCGCGCAAGAGGTCTTGTGATCGAGGCGCAGCTTGATAAGGGAAGAGGACCGGTAGCAACTGTCCTTGTACAGAAAGGTACCTTAAAGGTCGGCGACGCGATCGCCGCTGGATGCTGCTACGGCAAAGTCCGCGCCATGATGGACGATAAGGGCAACCGCGTCAAAGAGGCAGGCCCGTCCACTCCGGTAGAGATTCTCGGTCTCAACGACGTTCCGAACGCAGGTGAGGTATTCATCGCGCACCAGAACGAGAAAGAGGCAAGAAGCTTCGCGGAGACATTCATCGCAGAGAGCAAGAACAAGCTCATCGAAGATACAAAGGCAAAACTTTCCTTAGACGACCTGTTCTCCCAGATTAAGGCCGGAAATGTCAAGGAACTTCCGATCATCGTAAAAGCCGATGTACAGGGTTCCGTGGAGGCTGTTAAACAGAGTCTCGTAAAACTTTCCAACGAGGAAGTCGTTGTCAAAGTCATCCACGGCGGTGTCGGCGCGATCAACGAGTCCGACGTTACACTTGCATCCGCGTCCAACGCGATCATCATCGGTTTCAATGTTCGTCCGGACGCTCAGGCAAAGTCCATCGCGGACCGCGAGAAAGTCGACATGCGTCTGTACCGCGTTATCTACCAGGCGATCGAGGATGTAGAGGCTGCCATGAAGGGTATGCTGGATCCGGTATACGAGGAGCAGGTAACTGGTCATGCAGTTGTCCGCCAGACATTCAAGGCATCCGGAGTCGGCACGATCGCTGGTTCCTATGTGCTTGACGGTAAGATCGCCCGCGGAAGCAAGGTCCGCATCACAAGAGACGGCGAGCAGATCTTCGAGGGACCGCTTGCATCCTTAAAGCGCTTCAAGGACGACGTGAAGGAAGTCAACGCAGGTTACGAGTGCGGTCTTGTATTCGAGGGATTCAACGATCTCCAGGAAGACGATATGATCGAAGTTTATATCATGGTAGAAGTGCCGAGATAGTTGTTCGGTAGGTCTGCGCATTTACTGCGCTGACCGTAAGAACACTTGGGCAAGCAGGCAAAAATCCCATTGCCGCAGGCAATTTCAAATGGATTTTTGCGCATGACTGCGAAGAATTTCGCAGTTATGCCCGAGATAGGTTTTCATTTAAAAGAGGTAATATCATGAGAAAAAACAGTGTGAAAAATATCCGGATCAACGGCGAAGTCCAGAAAGCTCTGAGCGAAATTATCCGCTCCGAGCTCAAGGACCCGCGCGTTCATCCGATGACAAGCGTGGTCCAGGTCTCGGTCACACCGGACCTTAAGATCTGCAAGGCGTACATCAGCGTTCTTGCGGATGAGGAGCAGGCAAAAGATACGATCCGCGGCTTAAAGAGCGCGGAGGGCTTTATCAGAACCCAGCTTGCGAAGAAAGTAAATCTCCGGAACACTCCGCAGATCTTCTTCGTGCTGGACCAGTCCATCGAGTACGGCGTCCGCATGTCCAAGCTCATCGATGAGGTGACAAAGGATATGCCGGAAGAGCAGGAAGATGACGGCGCTGAGAGCGAAAACTAAACGAATGAAGGAACTGGCCCGCGCAAAATAACGCGGACCGGAACGTACTGAAATCATATAGAGGAATCCGGCCGGACGCGCGTGACGCGGATTCCGCCGGATTTTTCTGGCTTTATTACTATGGATAATGACTAAGGGAGGCGGAACTTTTGGGAATTCTAGATGAGATGCTGGAAGGAAAGAAGACCATCGTGATCCTGGGCCATGTAAACCCGGACGGGGACTGTATCGGTTCCTGCCTGGGACTCTATAATTATCTGAAGGAAAATTATGAGGGGCTCGAGGTTTCGGTGTATCTGGAAAAAATGGGAGTGAAATTCTCCTATCTTTCCGGTTACGAGGATGTACACACAGAATACGACGACACAAAAACATTTGACCTTTGCATCACATCGGATGCCAGTGACGTTCCGCGTCTTGGCGCCTTTGCCCTGTATCGGGAGACGGCAAAAGACACATTCTGTATTGACCATCACATTACAAACCAGGGAATGTGCCGCGTCAATGTGATCGAGAGTTGGGCAAGTTCCGCGAGCGAGGTGCTGTTCCGTCTTCTCGATAAGGAGAAGATCAGCAAAGCGGTCGCTGAGTGCCTGTACACAGGAATCGCCCATGACACCGGAATCTTCAAGTTCTCTAACACATCGAGACAGACCATGGAGATCGCTGGATTCTTGATGGAAAAGGGCATTGATTTCCCGAAGATCATCGATGACAGCTTTTTTGCGAAGACCTATGGTCAGGCAAAGCTTCATGGACGTGCTGTTCTCGACAGTGTCCGGATCTTAGATAACCGCTGTGTGTATACGGTGGTGACGACAGATGAGATGAAGGAATACGGATGCACGGTAAAAGCCACGGACGGAATCGTAGACCAGCTGCGCATCATCGAGGGCATCGAGATCGCGTTCCTGCTCTACCAGACGGGAAATCCGGATGAGTACAAGGTGAGTCTCAGAACGAACTCAGCCGTGGATGTGAGCCGGATCGCCCAGAACTTCGGCGGCGGCGGACATGTGAAGGCCGCAGGCTGCACGATGACGGGAAAGCCTGAGGAGATCGTGGAAAAGATCAGCGGAAAGATCCGTGAGCAGTGGAAAGAGCTTAATAAATAAGCCGCAGCCGTGCTGACCGAAGAATGGAACAGATGGCAGCGGATCATGAACACCGGAGGAAAGAATGTACGACGGAATTATTAACGTATATAAAGAAAAAGGATTCACCTCCCACGACGTCGTGGCGAAGATGAGAGGGATCCTGGGTCAGAGAAAGATTGGTCACACGGGCACTCTGGATCCGGCGGCGGAAGGCGTTCTTCCGGTGTGTGCCGGAAAAGGTACGAAGCTCTGCGACATGCTGACCGACCATGATAAGACATACCGGGCTGTTCTTCTCTTGGGAACCGAGACGGACACGGAGGACACCACGGGTACCGTGCTTGAGACAAAAGACACATCCGGGCTTACGGAAAGCGCGGTGCGAGATGCGGTCCTCTCCTTTATCGGAGATTACGACCAGATTCCGCCGATGTACTCGGCGTTAAAGGTCGATGGAAAGAAACTCTACGAGCTTGCGAGAGAGGGAAAGACCGTGGAGCGGAAAGCTCGCTCAGTTAAGATCTTCGATATCCAGATCGAGAAGATGGAACTTCCAGAGGTCACGATGACCGTGTCCTGCTCAAAGGGAACCTATATCCGTACCCTGTGCCACGATATCGGCGCGAAGCTTTCTGTCGGCGGCTGTATGAAGGAACTGCTCCGGACGAAGGTGGGACGGTTTGAGATCGCGGACAGCCTGACACTCGCGGATCTTCAGACATTAAAGGAAGAGGACCGTCTCGCTGAGGTGGTACTTCCGGTGGAGGAAGTCTTCAAGGATCTCGCAAAGATCCGGTCAGATACGGAAGAACTGGACAAGCTTTTAAAGAACGGAAATCCGTTCCGCAGCCGTGCAGTGAAAGATGTAAAAAACGGGGACATGTTCCGTGTTTACCATTCGGATGGAACGTTTATCGGCGTATTTAAGTACAACGGAGAAAAGCACATGTACTATCCGGAAAAAATCTTTCTGGGAGGAAACTAACATGCAGTACATCGCGGAAACCAGAGAGTTTCAGTTCAAAGAAAAAACAGTCGTCAGCATCGGAAAGTTTGACGGTCTCCACAGAGGCCACCAGAAGCTGATGCATGAGATGTTAAAATGGAAAGAACAGGGATTTAAGATCGCTGTGTTCACCTTCGCGACGCCTCCGGGAACGCTTGTGAAGGGAAAAATGCAGACGATGATCATGACAAATCCGGAGCGCGAGATGCTTTTAGAGAGAGCAGGCGTGGATTACATCGTGGAATACCCGTTCGACGAGGAAGTCTGCCACATGGCACCGGAAAAATTCGTCTCCGATATCCTTGTGGGACGCATGAATGCCGGAGTCATCGTTTCAGGACCGGACTGCCACTTTGGATACAAGGCAGCCGGTGACTGCGAGATGCTGGAGCAGCTTTCTGAGAAATACGGATACCGCTATTTTATCGTGGATAAAGAGCGGGATGAGGAAGGAAAGATTATAAGCAGCACCTATATCCGTGAGATGCTGGCGGACGGAAATATCATAAAGGCCAATGACCTTTTAGGATATTATTACTTTGTCACAGGAACCGTGAAACATGGAAATGCCATCGGTCATAAGAAGTTATATCCGACGGCGAACCTGATCCCGCCGGCGGTGAAGCATCTGCCGAAGCTCGGTGTCTATGTGACGAGGGTGACCGTGGACGGAAAAGTCTACGGTGGACTGACAAATGTGGGGGCGAAACCTACGATCTCCGGGGAAAACCCGGTGGGAGTGGAGACATATCTCTATGATTTTGAGGGAGACCTCTATGAAAAAGAGATGAAAGTGGAGCTTCTCGACTTTGTGAGACCGGAGATGAAGTTTGAGTCCATAGACGCATTAAAGGCGCAGCTGGATCATGATATCAAGGAGTGCCAGAGAAGATATCTGGAGTTCGCGTAAATATCCGGGCAGCCGGATGTGGACGTTCATAAATATCAGGAAAGTATCATAAAAGAAAAGGATATCGTCCGTTTCCCGAAGAGGGAGGCGGGCGTATCTTATGAAATATGGAGAAGGAAGAATTGGAGTTAGAAAATAAGCCGGAAGGCGGGGAAAAAGAAAAGCAGACGCAGGAACAGAAACCGGCGATGACATATGCGGAATTCAAGGCCAAGAAGGGAAGAAAACGGGGAAAGAACCGCGGAACCGGGATCAATAAGGACCTGGTGGTGAAGATCGCTGCTGTGTGCGGCGGCGCGGTTGTTCTCGTTGGAGCCATTGGCGGCGGTCTCTACTGGCATGAATCCTTAAAATATAAGACGTGTTTCTTACCGGGAACCATCGTTGACGGCATGGATGTGACGGGAAAGACAGCGGCGGAAGTGGAAGACGCGATCATGGAGCAGTTAAAAGGCTATACGCTGACCATCAATGGACGAGAGGAGCTTTCCGAGTCCATCACCGGCGAGAGTGTGGGACTCTACGCGGAGTTTGACGACACACTGGATCAGACGATCGCAGCCCAGAAGCCCATGGACTGGGGAAAATACCGGTTTGGAAAAGTGGTGAATGAGGTAAATACGGATGCCCTGCTCCGTTACAGCGATGAGAAGTTAGGTGAGGCAGTGGATGGTCTTTCCTGCATGGACAAGGAAAACATGCGGGAACCAGAGGACGCGAAGATCTCCGACTATGATTCCGCGACAGGTTCCTACACGATCATAAAAGAGGATGAGGGAACGGAGCTTCAGGAGGACAAGGTGAAAGAGGCTGTGGCCACAGCCATCATGTCCCTGGTGGAGAGCGTGGATCTCGAGGAGCAGGGATGTTACCTGGCTCCGGCGGTGACCTCTGAGGATGAGAATCTAAAGGCAGCCTGCGAGACCATGAACAAGTATGTGGGGGCGAAGATCACATACAAGTTCGGGGACAAATCCGAGACCTTAAACGGAAATGAGATCTATAACTGGCTGACAGTAAACGGAACAAACGTCAATGTCAGCGAGTCGAAGGCGGCGGAGTATGTCAAGAACCTGGCGAACACTTACAACACCGCGTATAAGCCGAAGTCGTTGAAGACATCCTACGGAAAGATGGTGAACATCACCGCCGGAAACTACGGATGGAAGATCGACCAGACGAAGGAGACGGAAGCTCTCGTGAGTCTGATTAAAAACGGGGAGCAGACGTCGAGGGAGCCGGAGTATTCCCAGAAGGCGGCAAGCCACTCGGGGAACGATTACGGAAGTACATATGTGGAGGTCAATCTGACGGCGCAGCATCTGTATTTCTATGTGAACGGAAAGCTTCTTGTGGAGTCGGATTTCGTATCAGGAAACGCCGCAAAGGGCTGGAGTACCCCGGCGGGCGCTTATTCCATCACATATAAGCAAAGAAACGCGACCTTAAAGGGTCAGGGATATGCGACACCAGTTTCCTACTGGATGCCGTTCAACGGCGGAATCGGTCTTCACGACGCGAACTGGAGAAAGACCTTCGGCGGAACGATCTACAAGAACGGCGGATCCCATGGATGTGTCAACCTGCCGCCGGCGGTGGCGAAGACCATTTACGAGAATATTTCCGCGGGAGATCCGGTCCTGTGCTATCACTTAGATGGCACGGAGAGTTCCAAGACCAGCGGAACGAAGAAGGACGAGACGGCTGAGACGACGGCAGCCACGACTGCGGCGCCGACCACAGAGGCACCGGAGACGACCGCGGCACCGACAACGGCAGCGCCTGAGACGACCGCGGCGGGACCGTCTGTAGCGGAAACCACAGCGGCAGAGACGACACCTGCGGTGACGGCAGGCGGCGACAGCGAGAGCTTTGGTCCTGGATTCGTGCAGGAGACGGAAGCTGCGACGGAGCAGGAAGTTGGACCAGGATTTTAGAATCGGTTAAAAAGAAGAAAAGCAGTTCAATTCCATGGGATTTTGACGTGGGTTGAACTGCTTTAAAAAAAACATGTACCTTGAAGAAGCTGCTGGCAGCGGGGCACAGATTCATTTTGGGAGAAATTTTTGTTTGGGAGATTCTGGAGCTTTTTCTGAAAAAACATATTTACTTTTAAAGACAGGTATGCTATACTGTCAGAGTATGTGAAAGCGCCGACGCTCGGTCAGCGGATAACTCCAACCGGGACCTGGTGATCGGTAAGTTTAAAGAATTTTAAGGAGGAAATCACAATGATTTCAAAGGAAAAGAAAGCAGCTATTATCGCTGAGTACGGCAGAAAACCGGGAGACACAGGTTCACCGGAGGTTCAGATCGCAATTCTTACAGCTAGAATCGCAGAGCTCACAGAGCACTTAAAAGTTAACCCGAAAGATCATCATTCCAGACGTGGTCTTCTTATGATGGTAGGTCAGAGACGTGGTCTTCTTGCATACCTTAAGAAATCTGATCTTGAAGGATACCGTGCTCTTATTGAGAAGTTAGGCATCAGAAAGTAATAGCAGACTTATGGGTGGAGCGCATGTTTTCGTGTACTCCACCTTTGTATTATCAAATGACATTGACAAATGACGGAAGAAACTTCCGAGACCGCTAAAGTGGACATGAGTGATCCGTGCCTTACGGATCCGCGGGCTAACCACCGTGTGGATCATGTTTAGTTTAGTAGTTTCGGCTTCTTCTGTCGCAAATTAAGAAAAGGAGACGAAGCCATGTTTAAGAGTTTTTCCATGGAACTTGCAGGACGTACCCTTACCGTTGAGGTAGGCCGCGTTGCAAAGCAGGCAAACGGTGCAGCATTCATGCACTACGGCGATACAGTTGTTCTTTCTACCGCAACTGCATCTGACAAGCCGAGAGACGGAATCGATTTCTTCCCGTTAAGCGTAGAATATGAAGAAAAATTATACTCTGTAGGAAAGATCCCGGGTGGATTCACAAAGAGAGAGGGAAAGGCATCCGAGAACGCTACCCTTACTTCCCGTGTTATCGACCGTCCGATGCGTCCGTTATTCCCGAAGGACTACAGAAACGATGTAACA
This sequence comes from Paludibacteraceae bacterium, assembly GCA_963646925.1. GTDB lineage: Bacteria > Bacillota > Clostridia > Lachnospirales > Lachnospiraceae > Pilosibacter. Next base: position 6,926 of record CAVIYT010000075.1, on the reverse strand, counting down.
CTTGACAACATCGTTATGTCCGTTGACCCGGAGTGCAGCCCGGAGCTCACAGCAATGCTCGGTTCCGCCATCGCTACATGCATTTCCGATATCCCGTTCGACGGTCCGTGCGCAATGACTCAGGTAGGTTTAATCGATGGCGAGTTCATCATCAACCCGACATCCGCTCAGAAGAAAGTATCTGACCTTGCCCTTACCGTTGCATCCACAAGAGAGAAAGTTATCATGATCGAGGCCGGCGCAAATGAAGTTCCGGAGCAGACCATGATCGACGCGATCTTCAAGGCACACGAAGTAAACCAGGAGATCATCAAGTTCATCGACCGCATCGTTGCTGAGTGCGGCAAAGAAAAGCACACTTACGAGAGCTGCGCGATTCCGGATGAGCTGTTCGCTGCGATCAAAGAGATCGTTCCGCCGGCTGAGATGGAAGAGGCTGTATTTACAGACGAGAAGCAGAAACGTGAGGAGAACATCCGCCAGATCACAGAGCGTCTCGAAGAGGCATTCGATGAGAACGAAGAGTGGCTTCCGTTGATCGGACAGGCTGTTTACCAGTATCAGAAGAAGACCGTAAGAAAGATGATCTTAAAAGACCACAAGCGTCCGGATGGCCGCCGCATCGACGAGATCCGTCCGTTAGCAGCAGAGATCGATATCCTTCCGCGCGTACATGGTTCAGGTATGTTCACACGTGGACAGACTCAGATCTTAAACGCCTGCACACTGGCTCCGCTTTCCGAGGCACAGCGTCTTGACGGTCTTGATGAGAATGAGACAACAAAGAGATATATGCACCACTACAACTTCCCGTCCTTCTCCGTAGGTGAGACAAAGCCGTCCAGAGGGCCGGGACGTCGTGAGATCGGTCATGGCGCTCTTGCTGAGCGTGCGCTTGTACCGGTACTTCCGAGCGAGGAAGAGTTCCCGTACGCGATCCGTACTGTATCTGAGACAATGGAGTCCAACGGTTCCACATCCCAGGCCAGCATCTGTGCATCTTCCCTGTCCCTTATGGCAGCAGGTGTTCCGATCAAGACGATGGTAGCTGGCATCTCCTGCGGTCTTGTAACAGGCGAGACAGACGACGATTACATTGTTCTTACCGATATCCAGGGTCTTGAGGACTTCTTCGGAGACATGGACTTCAAAGTAGGCGGTACTCATGATGGTATCACAGCAATCCAGATGGATATCAAGATCCACGGTTTAACACGCCCGATCATCGAGGAGGCGATCAGACGCTGCCGTGAAGCTCGTATCTACATCATGGACAATATTATGGCTCCGGTTATCTCCGAGCCGAGAAAGACTCTGTCCAAGTACGCTCCGAAGATCACACAGATCACCATCGATCCGGCTAAGATCGGCGATGTAGTCGGCAAGCAGGGTAAAGTGATCAACAAGATCATCGATGAGACAGGCGTTAAGATCGACATCACAGACGACGGTGCAGTAAACGTTTGCGGCACTGACCAGGAGATGATCGACAAGGCCATCGCTACCATCAAGAACATCGTAACAGATGTTGAGCCGGGCATGATCTACACAGGTAAAGTTGTCCGCATCATGGAATTCGGCGCATTCGTTGAGCTTGCTCCGAACAAAGATGGTATGGTTCATATCTCCAAACTTTCCGACAAGCGCGTAGCAAAAGTTGAGGATGTTGTCAACATCGGCGACGAAGTTACCGTAAGAGTCGTAGAGGTAGACCGCATGGGCAGAATCAATCTGACCATGAGACCGGAAGATATGACAGCAGACCTTGAGAAGTTAACACGTCCGGAAAGACGCGAGAGAAGCGACCGCCCGGAGAGACGTGACGACAGAAGAGGCGGACGCCGCGACGACAGACGTGAGCGTTCTGAGAAGAAGGAAGATAACGAGTAAGGTACGTTAGAGTTCAGTCATGCGCCAGTTTGGGTATCGCATGGCTGAACGGTGCTGCTTACGATAAATACATGGGCCGCAGCCTGCAGCGTTTGCTTTGCAGCCTGCGGCTCATGTTGGTTAAATGAAGAGATCGGAGAGGAGAAAATCATGACATTTACATATCCTGCCGTATTTACAAAGAAAGATGATGGAACTGGCTATCATGCAGTTTTCCCGGATCTTGAGATGTGCGAGGCGGACGGCGCTGACTTAGAGGACGCTATCGAAAACGCCAGAGACGCAGCCCAGAACTGGATCAGCGTGGAGTTAGAAGAATTTGAGGGCGACCTGCCCTTCGCGACCCATGTGGATGATATTGAACTTGCGGAAAACCAGGTTGCGAAGCAGATCATGGTAAAGATCAAGTTTTTACCGGACAGCGACTGATCGGAAGAAACTGTCGCAGGCAGCGATTCTGTTCGCCTGCGCCTGATGACAAAAGACATATAAAGAAGATCCCCGGAATAGGATTGTAACAAAATCCATGATGGGGATCTTATTTTATGTTCAGACGTTTGCCAAGGCGGGCGAGAAAAGTGCTTACCGTGTTAGGAGTTTTGATGGTGGTTCTCGGCGGGATTGCGGCATTTACTGGATGTCAGTCGGGAAAGAACGAGGAGAAAAATGGCGTTGATCTTGAGTTTACGGTCACCGGGGAACAGGATATTCCAGCGGCGCTTAAGGAACTGATCGATAAAAAGAGGGAAAAACCATTCAAGCTTACATACGCGGACGGGCAGGAGATGTATATCGTCATCGGCGAGGGACCGCAGAAAGGCGGCGGCTACAGCGTGGCGGTGAAGGATCTCTATGAGACGGACAATTCCATCGTGATCCGCACGGAACTCCAGGGATCGGAATCCGGGGAGACCGCTGGGACGGACGATTCCTATCCGGTGCTGATCGTGAAGACGGAGTATCGGGATAAGCCGGTGGTGTTCCAGTAAAATAATGTGGAAAATGCAGAACTAATGTAAAACTTCAGCACTTTACTTTAATAACTTTTTCTGCTAGAATACTTATAATTGACCATGGATTTCATTAAGATAATTATGAAACAGGGAATGCAGCAGGATGGCAGGAGGAGAGGAAGAACATGTTATTGAAAGATATCTGGCTTGATGTGAAGGCAGTTCAGGAGAGGGATCCGGCGGCGAGAAGCGCGCTGGAGGTTCTGCTTTTGTACCAGGGTGTCCATGCCCTGATCTGGCACCGGATCGCCCACTGGTTCTGGACTCATAACATGCGGTTCCTCGGCCGCCTGATCTCCCAGATCGCGAGGTTTTTTACCCTGATCGAGATCCATCCGGGCGCCGTCCTGGGACATGGGATCCTCATCGACCACGGCTGCGGCATCGTCATCGGTGAGACAACCGTGGTGGGCGACAACTGCACGATCTACCAGGGCGTGACCCTTGGCGGCGTTGGAACAAAGAGGGGAAAACGTCATCCGACCATCGGAAACAATGTCCTCATCGGAGCTGGAGCGAAGATCCTCGGAGCTTTCGAGGTGGGCGATAACTGCCAGATCGCGGCGAACGCGGTCCTCTTAAAACCTCTGGAGGAGAACAGCACGGCAGCCGGAATTCCTGCGAGACAGGTCAAGAAGGACGGCGTGCCGGTGAAAGACCCGTCAAAGAAGGTCAACATGGAACACATCTGCAAGATGCAGGAGACCATCGATGAGCTGGAACGCCGGGTAAAAGAGCTGGAGAAGGAACTGGAAGAGGCGAAGGCTGAGCTGTAATGACTGAAATTAAGCAGAAGTACAATACGCTCAATAGTTATTTGACAGACTAATTAGTACGATACGCTGTTGAATGCGGGGCGGTTGGCGGACTGAAAGCAGCAGCGGGTATAAATTCACAACTGCCATCATACAATTTCCTAAAGCATGGCTGTATCTAAAAAAGATACATGGGCTTTGGAAAGGTATGGTGGCGTTTTTATGATGGAACTTTTGAAGAAACATATCCACATGAACCGTCGCAGGGGGAACGTCACGTCCCAGATGACCCTGGATGACGATTTCAATGTGCCGGATTCCATGGACGATGTGGAAGAGCTGATCATGGAAAACGGGGAGGTAAAGATCGAGTCGGTGAAGAATCCCGGAGAGAAGGCGGAGATCAGTGGAAAACTGGAATTCCGGATCCTGTACCGGCGGCCCGGCGGGGAGCTCACGGCCTTAGCCGGAAGCATCCCGTTCGCGGAGACCGTACATATGCCGGGACTCAGTGAAAACGACTATGTCCAGGCGGGATGGGAGCTGGATGACCTGAACGTGAGTCTCATCAATTCGAGAAAATTAAACGTCAAGGCTCTGGTGACCCTGGAACTCAAGGCGGACGAGATCCGGGACATGGAGGCGGCGTCCGATGTGAAGTTTGACGGTGAAGTTGAGGTCTTAAAAAAGACGCTCACCGTTGCCGCTATCGCTGTCCGGAGACGGGACACGTTTCGGGTGCGGGAGGTCCTTACGATCCCCGGAAATGACCCGGACGCGGAGACACTTTTGTGGCAGGATATGCGGCTTCAGGATGTGGAGACGAAGCCCCTTGACGGGAAGATCCATATAAGCGGGGATCTTTTGGTGTTTGCGGTCTATTCCGCGGGCGGCGGACAGATGCCGGTGCAGTGTTTCGAGGAGACGGTGCCGTTTTCCGGTGATGTGGAGCTCACAGAATCCGCGGAGGATATGATCCCGTTTATCACCGTGAAGTTGGTGCACCGGGATCTGGAGCTGCAGCCGGATTCCGACGGGGAGATGCGGGAGATCGCCGTGGACGCGGTTATGGAACTGGATATCCGGCTTTATGAGGAAGAACAGGTGGAACTCTTAGGGGATCTTTACGCCCTGGACCGGGAAGCTGTGCCGGAGACGGGGACCGCCTGCTTTGACACCCTGGCGGTGCGGAATCAGGTGAAGACGAAGATCCAGGAGAAGGTGCAGCTCACCGGGAAACAGAGGATCCTCCAGGTCTGCCACAGTGACGGGGAGGTAAAGATCGACGAGGTCCAGATCAAGGAGGACGGGATCCACATGGACGGGGTCCTGGAAGTCCGGCTCTTATACCTGACGGCGGATGACCAGGCGCCTGTTGGGGCGGCGTCTGAGGTACTGCCGTTCCATCTGATGGCCGCCGCGGAAGGGCTGACACAGGACGTGGTCTATGAGATCGAGCCGGGGATCTCCGGGCTCACCGCCGTCATGGCAGGCGGGGATGCCGTGGAGGTGAAGGCGCAGATCACGGCGGATGTGCTGGTGTTGAAGCCTGTCTGCGAGCAGACGGTCTTAAGCGTGGCGGAGGAGCCGCTTGATGCGGAGCGGCTGAAAAAGATGCCGGGGATCATCGGATATGTGGTGAAGCCTGGGGACAGTCTCTGGAAGATCGCGAGGATGTTCCACACAAGTGTGGAGCGGATCATGGAGCTAAATCATTTGACGGACAGCATGGTCCGACCTGGGGACCGGTTGATTTTGGTGAAAACGGTACAGGGATAGGATCGGTTTCATGTCTGTCGGCTGTTTTGGGGTTGCTATGCATCCGGAAGAAGCGGCCAGTGGCAGGTTCTGCAGATGAAAATTCAGTGCAAAATGCGGCAATGTTTCATTTTCCCCGAATGTCTGGTTGCAATTCGGGGAAAATTTTATATAATGGTA
>CAVIYT010000075.1:0-1186 GCA_963646925.1 Paludibacteraceae bacterium | reverse complement strand
CATCAAAGGCATCCCGATGCTTTCATATAGATTCCGCGGGCTCAGGCTTTCGGAGAACGGCGATGGATTCCATGGTCCCATTGCCGTTTACATAAGGGGTGCAAAATGGAGAATGACAGATGAACTACACATATCTTCTGGAATGTTCCGACGGGACGCTCTACTGCGGCTGGACGAACGACCTGGAAAAACGGGTGAAGGCGCACAATTCCGGGCGAGGGGCGAAGTACACAAAGCCCAGACGGCCTGTGCGGCTTGTGTGGTATGAGACTTTTGAGACGAAGGAAGAGGCGATGAGCCGGGAAGTGAAGGTAAAACAGCTTTCCCGGAAACAGAAAGACGAACTGGTGGCCCATGGGCCGGTTGTCAGGGAGCCGAATTCCTGAAAATCTCCGTAAATGTGCGGCAGGGCTTAGGATCTACCTCGCTGAACGCAGGAAAACATCATATATAGAAGGCAGAAAGTCATCGATTTTTGGAATAAATTTTTGCTAGTATCTGTGAGAAGAATGAACAGATACGGAATACAGGGAGAAAATATTTATGATTCGTACTTTAAAAAAGAAACTGGCAAAGGTGCTCTGCGGCGTGCTGGTATTTGCCCAGCTGGGAACGATGCAGGCCTTCGCGAGACCTGACTGGCCATCCGACACAGGGATCGAGGCGGAGGCGGGAGCCGTCATGGACGTGGATACCGGAACGATGCTTTTCGGACAGAACAGCCATGTGGAATACTATCCGGCGAGTATCACAAAGATTCTCACGGCGCTTGTGGTGCTGGAACATGCGGACCTCACCGATACGGTCACTTATTCGGACAAGGCCATGAACTCCGTGGAGGCGGACAGTGGAAATAAGCTGAGCCTGGTGGCGGGTGACACGATGACCGTGGAAGACTGCCTCTACGCGCTTTTACTGGCTTCCGTAAACCAGGCGGCAAACGCCCTGGCGGAACATGTGGCGGGCAGCATTCCTGATTTCGTGGACATGATGAACGCGAAGATCGCGGAGCTGGGCTGCACGGAGAGCCATTTCGCGAACCCGTCGGGTCTTAACAACGATGATCAGGTGGTCACAGCCTTCGATATGACGAAGATCGCGGCTGCGGCCTACAGCAACCCGAAGATTCTCGAGATCAGCTCCGCGAAGTCATGGAAGGTGGGACCGACCACGAACAATCCGGATG
>CAVIYT010000074.1:8344-10367 GCA_963646925.1 Paludibacteraceae bacterium | reverse complement strand
CGCCGTTCGGACGGATCACGATCTGGCAGTCGCTCGATTCTAAGGTTCCGGCTACAGCCGGTTTCTTGATCTCCATAATCATGTCTCCTTTTATCGTCTTCTGCCCCGCCGCCGGTTTTATCTCCCGGCGGCGCAGGCAGAATCTTTATCACATCAGCATCATTCAGCAGTTATTTTTTCGCCGCCTGCGCCTTCAGATACGGGAACAGGCCGCCCGCGTTCATGATATCTTTTTCCAGGTCGCTCACCGCGTCGCCGTGGAACTCTTTTCCGTTCGCTGTATCCCGGATCATGCCGTGATCCATGTCCACTTCCAGGATGTCGCCAGTCTTGATCTCCCCGTTTTTGATTGCCTCGGAAAGTCCTTTGATGAACAGCACCGGATAGCCGTTATTGACCGCGTTCCGGTAATAGATCCTGGAACATGTCTCCGCAAGAATACACGGGACTCCCGCGTACTGCAGGCAGTAGACCGCGTGCTCACGGCTGGATCCGCAGCCGAAGTTCTTTCCGGCAACCACGAAATCTCCCGGTTTTACTTCCTTCGCGAAGTTTTCCATGCCCAGATAATACTCAAAAGAGTACTGGGGCATGTTTTTCGGGTCCGTCTCCGCTAAATATTTATTGTGATAGATCAGATCGGTGTCCACATCGTCGGAGAACACCCATGCTTTTCCTTTTAATACGCTCATGTCTTGCCTCCTCTATTTTAAGATGTCTCTCGGATCTGTGATGCAGCCGCGGACTGCCGTCGCCATGGCGGACATCGGGCTCATCAGGTATGTATGGCTTCCTTTTCCGACTTTTCCGATAAAGTTGCGGTTCGTTGTGGAACATCCGATATCACCTGCCGGGAGCGCTCCGTAATGTTCCGCGGTACAGAGGGCACATGTCGGGTTCGTGCAGACAACGCCTGCCTTTAAGAACTCCGCGAGGATGCCTTCCTCGGCAAGTTTTAACTGGACTTCTGTCGTGCTCGGCGTCACGATGGCGCGCATGCCAGGAGCGATCTTTCCGCCGCCGGCCTTCAATACCTCATAAGCCGCCTTGATATCCTCGAAACGTCCGTTGGAGCAGGATCCGATGTGGATCTGGTCAACGACAGTGCCTGCGATCTCGCTGATTGGCTTTACATTGTCCGGCGCGTCCGGGCAGGATGCCATCGGCACGAGGTCATCTACGTTATAGTGAAGGACTTTGCAGTACTCCGCGTCCGGATCCGCCGTGATCATCTTCACGCGGTCTCTGACTTCTTCCCCGGCACGCTCACAGAGCCAGTCAAGGACTTCCCCGTTCGGCATGATAAGCGGCACTTTTCCGCTCATCTCCGTCACCATGGAACAGAGGGTGATGCGCTCTGCGAGAGTCGCATGTTCAATGGTCTCCCCCATAAATTCTACGGCAAGGAAATCCATTCCGCCGGCACCTAAGTCTCCCACGATGGTCGTCAGAAGGTCGCGCATGCAGACGCCTTTTTTGAAGGTTCCTGTCACCTCGATCTTCATGGTCTCCGGCACGCGGAACCAGCATGTTCCGTTGATGTAGGATGCCGCGATATCGGAGTTTCCGTTTCCTGTGGCGAAGGCACCTACAGCGCCTAAAAGGTTCATGTGGCTGTCTGTTCCGAGAACCACATCGCCAGGTTTAATAAGACCTGCCTCCAGCATTACATGCTGTCCGATTCCGTGGTTGATGTCAAACACATGTCTGATTCCCTGTCTTTTCGCGAACTCGCGGATGATCTTCTGGTTGTTGGATACTTTCTCTGAGTGGGACGGTGCCTGAAGGTCGAAGGTGTAAGCGATCTTATCAGGATCCCATACTTTCGCGTCCTTTCCCATCTCCTTTTCAAACTGCAGGACGCAGTTGGCTCCGCCAAAATCGCGGGCTGAGGCGAGATCCACATTGCACCAGATCCGCTCTCCGACTTTCACTTCATGTCCGGATGCCCGCTCCATGATCTTCATGATCGAAGTTTTTCCCATAGTTATCGATTCCTTTCCCGTATCGGCTGGCCCGGCAG
>CAVIYT010000074.1:0-8334 GCA_963646925.1 Paludibacteraceae bacterium | reverse complement strand
CCCGTATAAACAAACCACCGCTGCGGCAGCACCAGCGCTCCCGCCGGAACGCCGCAGCCCGGTGCTCATTCTTTCTATCGTTTCCTGTATCAGTCTCTCACGTAAACGTAACCTTCCATGATCCTTCTCGCGGTTCTGTCCAGGTTTCCGCTTAAGACTTCGTGGGTTCCGTCCTCGTTGATCTTGAGATCCGCGTAGGCGTCCATGATGCCCCACGGATGTCCGATCCGGAGATGCTCGATACGATCGGTCTTAAGTGTCTCCTTCGCGATCTCATTCACGATGGTTCCCGGTGTGTTGGCCGCTGTCACGGTGCAGATCGCTCCGGTTCCCATGTAGGCGTCGATCATCTTCATGCCCACAGAGAAGAGTCTTCCGACGATGTCGATCTTATCCTTTCCAATAGCCTTTCCGCTGCCGGCCGTGTAGTCCACCGGTCTTGTGGCGAAAGCGATCTTCGGGAGTGTCTGGCTGTTCACCCTCGCGTCCTCCAAGTCTTTCGCAAATCCGAGTGTGATGGCGCCTGTGCCGCGGATGATCTCCAGGATCCGGCAGATCTCCTTGCAGTTTGGAAGCGCGTTGAACTCGGAGGGGATCTCTGTTCCCTTGACACCAAAGTCTTCCGGATGTACGAAGATCACCGGGTTTGCGGCGTCGACGAAGCTGTACTCGTATGTCTTTCCTTCAATTTCGATGGTATCTTTCACATGTCCGGTGGGGAGAAGTTTTCCGGAAGCCGCACCCTGAGGTGCAACGAATTTTAATGTCACCTTCGCTGCTGTTCCCGGAACGCCGTCGATGGCGAAATCACCTTCCGTCACCGCCCGTCCGTCCTTTACCGGAACCTGCTCGATGATCTCTTTCTGTGTGTTTGTATTAAAGATATGGACCTCCGTCATCGGCTCCACGGCCTCGACGAGACCTTCATCGATGGCGTATGGGCCAACAGCGGAGGAAATATTTCCGCAGTTCATGGTCTTTCCGACGATGGGCGCATTGACATCCACCTGGCCGAAATCGTAATCCACATCGATTCCCGGGCGCTCGCTCTTCTTGATGACAGCCACTTTACTTGTAGATGTGTTTGCGCCGCCCATGCCGTCGATCTGGCGTCTGTCCGGGCTTCCAAAGGCACTTAAGATCACTTTGTCGCGCTCTGCCGTATCCTTCGGGAGATCCTCATCGTGGAAGAAAACTGCCTTGCTGGTGCCGCCTCGCATATAGACACATGGAATCTTTCTGTTTGGTTTGTACATAAAAATTACCTCCTGGATTTACCTGCGGGATCATTCCCGATCCGCCTCATTGTTATTTTTATTGAATCGTGATATAATCAACAAAAAGTTGCGTATAATTTTATTTTTGTACTGTGAGGATGCATATGCTGCAAAACTACCACTATTTTCTCGTGCTCGCCGAGGAAGGAAATATTTCAAAAGCCGCTGCAAGGCTTTTTGTGTCGCACCAGTGCCTCAGCAAATATTTAAAAGGGCTGGAAGAACATTACGGAGTCGCTCTCTTTAACCGGAAACCGAAGTTCTCCCTGACCCCGGCAGGCCAGATCTACTATGAATCCCTGCGCCAGTTGGAACTTCTGGAAAGCAACCTGGAAAGCCAGCTGGCGGACTGCCACGATTCCAACACAGGAACGCTTCGAATCGGAACCACTGAGGGGCGCTTCCGGATCCTTATTCCGGATCTTCTTGTGAACTTTCAGAAAGAGTATCCCAATGTGGAACTTGTCACCGAGTGTGCCAACTCCAACACACTCCGGGAAATGATCTTAAATAACCAGCTGGATCTGATGATCTCCGCCTTTCCTTTCGCGGGAAATGAGCAGCTCTCCAGCACCCTGCTCATGAATGAACATCTCTATCTGATCATTTCGGACAACCTTTTAAAGGAGTATTTTCCGGCTTCTTTCCCAGAATGTAAAAAAAAGTTCCAGAAAGGCGTCCATCTGAAGGACTTTAGGCATGTACCTTTTGTGCTGAACCAGAAGGGATTTTCTTCCAGGGACATTGTGGAACGCTACACGGAAATGAACGGGTTTTCCTTAGACTGTGTCCGTGAGATCGTCCAGGCTGATATCCATTACCTGCTGTCCGCCAGGGATTACGGGGCAAGCTTCTGCTTTTCCATGTTTCTCCCCGGAATCAGCGACGCGAACCGGCTCTCTGAGACCTCCTTGAGGCTCAATATCTTCCCGATCGCGGATCTCGACAGCACAAACCCTGTCCGGGCCTTATACTTAAAAGACCGGATCTTCCCAGCTTACGGCTACTACCTGATCGACCTGATGAAACAGATCTGTGACCCTTTTAAGAACCCGCCGACCGAGATCGGATAAGCTGTCTTAGCATCTCTTTCTGGTTTCAGTTTATCATAATTTCAGCAATCCATAAAGCACACTTATCTTACCTTTATGTAACAAAAAGTTGCAGATATTGAACCTGTCCGTGAGGTCATAGCTGCAACTTTTTATTACATAACTGTAACTTTTATATTCTTTTTCATTGCCGTAAAACCGTGTACACTCATAATAAGAATAAAATTAAGAACGAAAGGATCATGATTATGAGCAGATCAGTTTTACTTCCAAAACACGCGTGCACCTCCCATCTCCATATTATCGACCCGGCATTTCCAAATGACGGAAAGGCCGCCGCGCAGAGAGGAACTGTGGACGAATACAAAAAACTCTCCGATGAGCTGGGACTGGAGCGCGCCGTATTCGTCCAGGCAAAACCATTCGGCACCGACAACTCCTGCCTCGTGGACGCGATCAAAAAGTTCGGTCCCGACAAAGCCAGAGGCATTGCCGTTGTGACTGATGAGGTGTCCGACAAAGAGCTGGAAACACTTCATGAAGCAGGTGTCCGCGGTCTCCGCTTCTCCGTCTGGAATCCGGCGAACGCCGTTGTCTCCTTCGATATGTGTAAGCCTCTCAGCGAGCGGACAAAGAATATGGGCTGGAATATGCAGCTCCACATGAGCGCAGCCCAGCTTGCGGAACATGCCTCCGTCATCGAATCCCTGGACTGCAAGATCGTCATCGACCACATGGGGCGATTAAAACCGGAGCTCGGCATCGAGGATCCTGCTTTCCCGTTTATCTGCAAGATGATCGATAAGGGAAATACCTGGGTCAAGCTTTCCGGTCCCTATTTGAACACACGCACCGGAAAACCGTGGGATGATGCCTGCCGCGTTGCCCAGGCTTTTGCTTCTTACGCGCCGGAACGCATGCTCTGGGGAAATGATTTTCCGCATGTCACCGAAAAGGTGAAACCGGATGAATGGGATCTTTTGGAGACCATCGACCGGTGGTTTGCGAATGACCGGGCGAAAGAACTGGCCCTGGTGGAAAATCCGGCGGAGGTCTACGGATTCTAAGCTGAAATGGCAAAAAGCTGACAATGACAAATCCCGTATGCCAATAAATCTGCAAAACCTGTCATTAGCAGCTTCTTACGAATACGCAACAATAACAAAGCAGCGGCATCGCTCTCCTGACAATGCCGCTGCTCTTCTTTTCCCTTTTTATCCGATCTGCTTATAAAGGATCTCCATGATCTCATGCACGGAATCCATCTGATCGAGGTGCATGATCCGATCGATGAGATGGTCCATCTCCTGTTCCGGCATCATGGTCTTTACATTTGCCGTAAACTTGTTCCGGATCTCCTCGAAGCCCACCGGGTTGTTCGGGGATCCTTTGAGGTCATAGACTTCCGTCGCCAGTTCCCGTCCATCTTTTAAGAATACCTTTACCTTCGCCCCGCGCTTCTTCGGATATACGGACTGCACATCCGGGTCCTGCTCCACGGTGACGCGCTTCGCGAGTTCCAGATATTTCGGGTCATTCGTGTATTCCGGATTTAAGTGGCACACGCCGAATCCTTTTTCATATAATGCCACGGCAATTCCGTAGGCGGAGCTGAACTTCGCCTCGCCGGAGTCCTTCGGTGCCTTGATCTTTCCAGTCAGAGTGTAAGCCACCTCGTGGGTTCCCACCCAGACATGGTCCACGTCATCCGGACCAAAGTGATACTCATCCATCAGGTTCAGAACACTTTCGATCGCCGGCTGGGCATGGCGGCAGGTCGGGTACATCTTGCTGTATGTATCGGTGATCAGATATTTCTTCCCGAGACCGTCACACACGGCGTCCACATCCACGTTTTCGGACTTTGCGTGGAAGAATCCATCTTTTCCTTCAAAGACGCTGACGGTTCCTTCCATCCCATTCTGGGCCATATAGACGGCTTCCATAGCGGATGCCGCGGAATTTCCCACCATCACACACTTGGAAAGCTGTCCTGTCACCGTTGCCTCCATAAGCCCTGACGCGTAGAGTCCCGCAAGTCCCAGAGCGTTCGCAAGCTGCTCCTTTGTGAGTCCCATCAGTTTTCCGGCCGTCGCGGCGGCTCCCAGAGTGTCATCATTGCTGGTTGGATGAAATCCCTTGTCGATCTGGGCCGGAGCCATCGCAGCCGCGATGCGGTACACGATATCATACCCCGCAACCACCGACGCGATCACGTCTTTTCCGGTGAGCTTTAATTCATCCGCGATGGTGAGGGCCGTCGGAACCACCGCTGTTCCCGCATGGGCACCAGCGTATTTATGTCCGTCATCGAGTTCCACCGCATGCCCAAACGTGGCATCGATCATCAGCGCTCTCGCCAACGGATACTTCCTGTCCCCTGTGGTGAGCGCGCTGACAGTTCCTGTTCCCATCTTATCGCACATATCGAGGAACTGCTCCCTGTAGATCCAGTTTGCCGCTCCCGCGAGGATCGCTCCCACAGAATCCAGGATCCTCTCCTTTGTGATGGATACGATGTCCTCCGGGAGATCCTCAAACTTCAGATCGTCCACAAATTTCGCAAATTTTTCTGTTAAATACATATTTTTTTCCTCAAAAAAAGAAGGACGGCATCAAACGATCCCGCGATCTGTCTGAATCCGTCCTTCTCTCCTCTCTACTGCCTTTTTTGGTTCAACCGCAGGGTATCCCACCGAGACACTTCCAAAGATATCTTCATCATCCCGGAGTCCCACTTTTTTAAAGATCTCCCGGATCTCCTTTTCCCCGGTAAGCCAGTGGGGCTGATTGCTCCAGCAGCTCCCAAGTCCCATGGACGCGGCCGCGATCTGGATATTTTCCAGTCCGCAGCAGCAGTTCGCCATGCTGTTGGAGTGGTCTCTCGAAGCGACGGCTGAGATCAGGGTCGGCGCGTGGAAGATAAAATGATATCCAGGTGTCCTGGCTCTCAGGATCCCTTTCGTCATCATCTCTCCCGGAACCGTCTCTCTTGCCGCCAGGTTTTTCCGGACTGCCTCGTTGAGCTCATTTAAAAGCTCTGGATCCTGGATCACCAGAAACCGGCTGTTCTGAAGATTACCTCCGGTGGGCGCATAGAGGGCGCAGGTGAGAAGAGTTTTTAGCTCTTCATCTGTGATCTGCGTCTCCTTATATGCCCGGATACTTCTGCGTTTTAAGATCGTTTCAATTACATCATTCATGACAATGTGCTGAGATAACGGTTTAAATTCATGTAAGCAACTACGCCGTCACCCACTGCGGCAGCCATCTGGGCCGGTGAAGCGGTACGGATATCTCCCGCAGCATAGATTCCATCGATCGCAGTCTTCATATTTCCGTCTACCGGAACATGACCGGTCGGCGCAAGCTCAAGAAGTCCATTGAGGTAAGAGGTATTCGGAAGAAGTCCGATGCGGACGTAGATTCCCTGTACGTCAAGCACTCTCTTTTCCCCTGTCGCGCGGTCCATAACTTCAACACCATCCACCCAGGACTCGCCCTTGATGGCTGTGATCTGGGTATTGCAGATCACTTCGATATTCGGATTCTCCTCCGCGCGGTCTAACATGACCTGGGATGCCTTCGGCTTTTCCATGAATTCCACAACAGTAACCTTGCAGCCGAGCTTCTCTAAAAGAAGCGCCTCTGTGAGACCGGAATCTCCGGCTCCGGCAACGACCACCGGCTTTCCCGCGCACTGTGCGCCGTCGCAGGTCGCGCAGTAGAATACGCCCTTTGCGAAAAGTTCTTTCTCACCCGGAACGTTTAAGAGTCTCGGATGGGAACCAGACGCAAGGATCACGCCCTTGCAGGTGTAGGAACCGTCCGTTGTCTTTACGATCTTGTAATTTCCTTTATCCTGGATCGCGGTAACTTCACCGATCTCGATCTCAGCGCCGGCGTTTTCCGCCTGCTCAAGCATCTGGCCCGCAAGTTCCGGTCCCATGATTCCATTTGCGAATCCCGGATAGTTCTCGATCAGCTGACGGCTTCCCATCTCGCCGCCCATGCTGCCTTTCTCAAGAATACAAGTCTCGTATCCGCCGCGCGCCGAGTAAATTCCCGCAGCAAGTCCCGCACAGCCGGATCCGATGATGATCACGTCATAATCTGTAAACATGCAACTGCCTCCTAATATATAATCTTCTCTTCCTTCAGCTTCTCAAACTGGTCTTTCGGCATCTTTAAGAGGTCACAGAAGATCTCCTCATTGTTTTCTCCCATAAGAGGTCCCGCCTTTGTGACCTTTGCCGGAGTCTCAGAAAACTTCCACGCCGGTCCCATTACGACCTGCTCTCCGATCTTCGGATGCTCAACCGTCGTAAAGAGTCCCCGCGCTTTCGTATGCGGGTTTTCCAGAATCTCCTCCGCATCGAAGGACGGCATAGCCGCCACTCCGGCTTCCTGAAGGATCTTCATCAATTCCACATGCTCAAAATTTACCGTCCACTCGCTGATCTTTTTATCGATCTCATGGCGGTTTTTATGTCTTCCGAAGGAATCTTCATACTCCGGTCTCCGACACCATTCCGGATCTCCCATGACCCTGCAGAGCTTTTTCCACTCTTCGTCTGTTCCCACCGCGATACTGATCCACTTATCGTCTCCTTTACAGCGGTAGACGTTGTGGGGTGCCATGATCGCGTCCTGGTTTCCAGCTCTCTTGGCGTTTCTGCCGTTCATGGTGTATTCCATAAGTTCCGGTCCGATCAGTGTGCTCATGCATTCTGACGAGGAGAGGTCGATATACTGGCCTTCTCCCGTCTTCTGGCGGTGCACCAGCGCTGCCAGCGTGATGAACGCCGACAGTGTTCCAACTCTCAGGTCCTGCACTCCGCTCATCACATTCGGTTCTCCGTCCTCGTATCCCGTCACATAGGCGAGACCGCCGAAGGACGCGAAGATCGGAGCGAATCCTGCGTAAGATCTATAGGGACCTGTACAGCCAAAACCAGAAGACTCTATCATGATAAGGTCAGGCTTCACTTTTTTCAAGTCCTCATAACCGAGACCCAGCTTTTCCATCTTTCCCGGACGCATGTTGGAGATCACGATGTCGCATTCCGCAACTATCTTTTTCGCCAGCGCCGATCCCTCCGGTGTCGAAATATCGAGGGAGACTCCCTTCTTATTCAGGTTCGCATTGTTGAAGGTCGGTGAATAGTTCAATCCATCGAAATTATCCGTATCCATGATCGTTCCTTTTCTGGTCTGGTCGATCCTGCTGCGGCTCTCGATCTTGATGACCTCCGCGCCCATGTAGGCGAGAAGAGACGCGGCGTACGGTCCCGCCCAGATCCAGCTGAAGTCCGCCACGCGGATCCCTTTTAATGCATTCTGAAACATGAAGTGAGCCCCCTTTTTCTTTTCCTTAGAGCGGTCTGTTATATTCCTCTCTGGATACAAGTTTTACCACATAATCTGTCTTTGTGTGAAGCACGCCGTCCTGGTTTTCGCCCCATACATTGACTAATACAACATGATCTCCATCCTCATCGATGTACTTCTTAGCGACCTTACCCTTTACATAAGTCATATCGCCGAAGAATACCATTCTTCTGTCCTGGGAATCCGCGGATTTTACGAATCCGTCATCGCCCATCCAGTCTGTGATTCCATGGACTAACATCATCTCGTTCTGTGCTCCCGCGGAGTTCGCGTACGGATATCCGAACAGATGTGCGGCATGGTCGGTATAATGCCAGTCACGGCGAAGGATGTACTCGTTTGTCTCCGGATCTCTCGGATGTGCCTGGAGATGATTTCTCATAACAGCCCACTTGATGGCGTAAGCGTACGGATAGCAGCTTACCATGGTACGTGCGCAGGCATCGGATACGTCCACCGGTCCCTTGATGATCGTCGGGATCTCCTCGCCTTCCACAACGTCCTCCCAGTAGCGGATCTTCGCGCCGCGACGGTTCTTTCCTGCTAACTGGTCATCGTATGCTGCGTGGATCATCTCGATCTGCTCGTCTGTATATGGCTTTCTCACCTTATCC
>CAVIYT010000073.1:0-21919 GCA_963646925.1 Paludibacteraceae bacterium | reverse complement strand
TATTATAATATAATCAGGTTTTATCTCAGAGAAAGGCACCGTGAAACTACTGCTCTTCTCTCCCAATATTCCTACTTTATATTTCTATAACACTATCATCTAACTTCGAGGTGAACTATGAAAGCAAAAAATAAAATCATCACTGCTATTCTTCTCTCCGCCGGTGCGGCAGTCGGAACAGCACTGATCAACAAATATTTCCAGATGTCCGCTGTTTCAAGAAATCTTCTTTCCCAGCCGGAGCCGCGCTGCTATCGCTGGAGACTCGGCAATATCTACTATACAAAGACCGGAACCGGCAAGCCGCTTCTTCTCGTCCATGACCTGACTCACGCATCCAGCGCCTGTGAGTGGGATGCCCTGATTCCGCTCTTAAAAGAACACTACACGGTCTACACGATCGACCTTTTAGGCTGCGGTCGTTCCGAAAAGCCGAACCTGACTTATACGAATTTCCTCTATGTGCAGCTGTTAAACGATTTCGTAAAATCTGAGATCGGCCGCCGCACAAATATTATTGCCACCGGTGCTTCCGCTCCGATCGTGACAATGGCATGCGGATATAATCCAGATCTTTTCGAGCAGATGATGTTCATCAATCCAGACTCCCTGCTCTCCTGCAGCCATATGCCGGGAAAATCCGCAAAATGTTATAAGTTCATCCTTGATCTCCCGATCATCGGAACACTGCTCTATAACATTGCGTCCGCGAGAAGTACTATCTCCAAGACATTCTCCGAGAGCTACTTCTACAACCCATACGATGTAAATCCGCACAACATCGACAAATACCACGAGTCCGCCCACCTGGGTGACTCTCCGAAGTCCGTCTACGCCAGCGTCCAGTGCAACTACACAAAATGCAACATCACAAAGACTCTGGAAAAGATCGACAACAGCATCTACATTCTCGGCGGCGAAGCCGAGCCGGCTATCGACCTGGTCATCAAAGAATACACCAAATGCAACCCGGCTATCGAGTCCAGCACCATCGCCAACACAAAACATCTTCCTCAAATCGAAACCCCAGAGGAAGTCAGCGCAACGGTGCAGATGTTCTTCAACTAATTTCACACAACCGTATCTTAATGTTTCACGTGAAACATTCCCTTCAATCACAAAGGCGCCGCTACTCCTCTCTTCCCGTAGCGACGCCTAAATTAGTGCATTTTCTATTAACCTCTAACAGATTGTATATTACTACTCTACCCTAAATTCTACCAATATTCGAATGCAAATGTTTCACGTGAAACATTTATGACAATTCCTTTCATTAATATTTACCACACTTTTTTCTGAGTCTGCTGCCAGTCCCCTATCCTAATCCATAAATAAAAAAGCTCCATCACCCTAAATTACAAGATAATGAAGCTCTCTAGTTCATCAAAATTTTCTTTTTCCTACTTCAACGGTTCCTTCCCCGGAAGTCCCGCTTTTCTCGGATACTTTTTCGCTGTGACTGCCATCTTCTTCACCGGAACAAAGGTGCGCTCCACGTCTGTCTCCGGGAGGACTTTTACGATCACATCCTGCAGTTCTCCGCCGAGTTTCTTTACCGCGGATCTCGCCTGGGCGATCTCCTCGTCGGCTTTGCCGGATTTATATGGGATAAAGTATCCGCCTTTTTTCACGAACGGGATGCAGTACTCGGAAAGTGTGGACATATTGGCCACCGCGCGGGATACGCAGAGATCGTACTGTTCGCGGTATTTTGCATCGCGGCCGTAGTCCTCGGCCCGACCGTGGACAGCGTTGATATCCGTAAGTCCCAACGCCTCGATCACCTCATTTAAGAAGCCCACTCTCTTATTTAAGGAATCAAGCAGAGTGATCTTCAGTCCCGGAAACGCGATCTTTAACGGAATTCCCGGGAATCCAGCTCCTGTTCCCACATCGATACAGCTGTATTTTGCGGATGCGTCAAGCTTTAATCCAAGTTCCGGCGCAGCCAGAACGAGAAGCAGACTGTCCACAAAGTGCTTCGTGATCACATCGGAAAGCTCCGTGATCGCAGTCAGGTTCATCACCTTATTCTTCTCGATCAGCATCTCATAATACTGAAAAAACTGCTCTTTCTGCTGATCCGAAAGCTCGATTCCGAGATCCGCGCAGCCCTGATCCAATAATTTTACAAACTCATCTGTCATTTATTTTCTCCCCATCTGTTCTAAATGCACCATCAGAACAGAGATATCTGCCGGTGAAACACCGGAAATTCTGGATGCCTGGCCGATATTCTCCGGCTTGTAAAGATTCAGCTTCTGGACAGCCTCTCTTCGCAGGCTGTTTACCGTCGTGTAGTCGAGATCCGCCGGAATCTTTCTTCCCTCAAGCTTCTTAAACTGTGCCACCTGCTGCTTCTGTCTGCGGATATATCCGTCATATTTCAGATTTATGTCAACCTGTTCCCGCACATCTGCCGGAAGCTCCGGTCTCTTTTCGTCTAGCTCCACCAGCATCTCATAATTTAATTCCGGTCTCTTAATGAGCTCCGCCAGCGTACTTCCGGACTTCAATATCGTACTTCCGTGTTCCTCTAAGAACTTCTGTACCTTCTCATTCGCGCCGATATTTGTCTTCTCCAGACGCTTGATCTCTTCCTCGATGGCTTTCTCTTTCCAAAGCACATACTCATACTGCTCGTCGGACACAAGACCAATCTCATGTCCGATTCCGCGGAGTCTGAGATCCGCATTGTCCTGACGCAAAAGCAAACGGTACTCTGCTCTCGATGTCATCATACGGTACGGCTCATGATTCTCTTTCGTTACAAGATCATCGATGAGAACGCCGATATACGCCTGGGAACGGTCAAGAACCACTGCACTCTTCTCCTGCAGCTTTCTCGCCGCGTTGACACCGGCCATAAATCCCTGAACTGCTGCCTCCTCATATCCGGAACTTCCGTTAA
Organism: Paludibacteraceae bacterium; assembly: GCA_963646925.1. Classification (GTDB taxonomy): domain Bacteria; phylum Bacillota; class Clostridia; order Lachnospirales; family Lachnospiraceae; genus Pilosibacter. The sequence continues at coordinate 19,008 of CAVIYT010000073.1, read as the reverse complement.
ACTGACCTCCTGAGAACAATCCGTCGATATTTTTAAACTCAAGGGACGCTTTTAACTGTCTCGGATTGATGCAATCGTACTCAATTGCATATGCATTTCGAACAATTTTGACATTTTCAAGTCCCGGAACGGTGCGGTACATGGCGTACTGAACATCCTCCGGCAGGGAACTTGACATTCCGCCAAGGTACATCTCGTTCGTGTAAAGTCCCTCCGGCTCCACAAACACCTGGTGTCTCTCCTTATCCGGGAATTTTACGACCTTATCCTCGATGGACGGGCAGTATCTCGGACCGGTTCCCTCGATGGCACCGGAGAATAACGGGGAACGATCCAGGTTGCTCCGGATGATCTCATGAGTCTTCTCATTCGTGTAAGTCAGCCAGCAGGAGATCTGCTCTTTCTGCACCGACTCCGGATCCGTTGAGAAGGAGAACGGAACGACCCGCTTATCGCCGAACTGCTCTTCCATCTTGGAGAAATCGATGCTTCTCTTATCGGCTCTCGCCGGTGTTCCCGTCTTAAAGCGGTACATCTCGATTCCATTTGCCTTTAAGGAATCCGTCAGATGATTCGCCGCCTGCAGACCGTTCGGTCCAGTCGGATTGCTCACATCACCGTAGATACATCTCGCGCGAAGATATACGCCCGTTGCGAGGACCACCGCACGGCACTTATAAACGGCGCCGGAGTAGGTTTTTACGCCCACGATCCGCTTTTTCACCGGGTATGCGCTCTCCTGCTGCCCCTCATGTTCCTCCTTAAAGGTTCCGTACTCGCCCGGAATCTCCTCCGTGAGGATCTCAGCGACCTCCGCCTGGCGGATCGTCAAATGATCCGTATTTTCCAGCACGCGGCGCATGGATCTCGTGTACTCCTGCTTATCCGCCTGGGCACGCAGGGAGTGGACCGCCGGCCCCTTGGATTCATTCAACATCTTCGACTGGATGAATGTCTTATCAATATTTTTGCCCATCTCTCCGCCGAGGGCATCCAGTTCGCGGACCAGGTGTCCCTTGGAGCTTCCCCCGACATTCGGGTTGCACGGCATCAGCGCAATGCTGTCCACGCTGACCGTAAACATGATCGTCTCAAATCCAAGTCTCGCTGCCGCAAGCGCCGCCTCACATCCCGCATGGCCCGCGCCGACAACTACAATATCATATGTCTCCTCTACTACCGGCATTTTATTTCCTCTTTTCTTGTCAATTCCCTACTGTCTCTTTATTTACCCATACAGAACTTACTGAAGATCTCATTCACCAGATCGTCCTCCACAGACTCCCCGACGATCAGACCTAACTTCTCATACGCATCCATCAGATCGATCGAATAGAAATCCTCCGGCATGCCGTTTTCAATGCTGTTCTGTACCATAGAAATACTCTCAAATGCGTCCTTTAAAGCCTTCACATGGCGCACATTCGTGATCATGACCTGGTCGTTGAAGTCGATCTCGCCCTCATAGAATAAAGCCTTGATCTCCTCTTCCAGGAGGTCGATTCCCGTCTCTTCCTTCGCGGAGATTCCGATCACCTTATGCCCGGACCGCTCTTCCACTTCTTTCGCGGATACCACCGGCTCCAGGTCGCTCTTATTTAAGAGCACCACAGCTTTCCGGTCCTTAATAAAGTCCATGATCTGATAGTCGTTCTCATCCAGCTCTCTCGATCCATCCACAACGTAGATAATGAGATCCGCCTTCTTCGCCTCTTCCATGGCACGGGAGACACCGATCTTTTCCACCACGTCCTCCGTATCCCGGATTCCCGCGGTATCGACAACATTCAGGCTGATTCCCTGAAGATAAATATGTTCCTCAAGGATATCTCTCGTCGTTCCCGCAACATCTGTCACGATGGCGCGGTCCTCACCGACTAAAACATTCATCAGGGACGATTTTCCCGCGTTCGGCTTTCCCAAAATAACGGTCTTTACGCCCTCGGAAACCACCCGTCCGTTGGAGGAAGACCGGATCAGCTTCTCAAGCTTCTTCTTCACAGAAAGAACGACTCCAAGAAGTTTCTCCCCGTATCCGTCCAGGGAAATATGTTCCGGATCATCTAACGCCGACTCGATAAACGCGATCTCGTAGATGATCTGATCCCGGATCTCATGGATCTCCTTCGATACGCTGCCGCGAAGCTGGCTCACGGAAGACTGCAGGGCATATTCATTTTTCGCGTTAATCACGTCGATGACCGCTTCCGCCTGGGAAAGGTCGATCCTGCCGTTTAAAAACGCTCGTTTCGTAAATTCACCCGGCTCCGCAAGTCTCGCTCCCGCCTTTAAAACCGTCTCAAGGATCCGTCTTGTGACCAGCATTCCGCCGTGGCAGTCGATCTCCACCGTATCTTCCGCCGTATAGCTTCTCGGCCCCCGCATGAGCATCAAAAGGACCTCATCGATGGTTTCGTCCCCGTCATAGACATAGCCGTAATGGATCGTGTGGCTCTCCGCCTCGGAAAGTTTTTTCTTTCCAGGCGCTTTAAAAACCTTCTCCGCGATCTCAACCGCGTTCTCACCGCTGATCCTCACGATTCCGATTCCCGAATTTCCCATCGCCGTGGCGATCGCTGCAATCGTATCTGTATATTCCATAATCTCCATCCTGTCACCCACACCTGCTGCCTTTGGATCACCAGGCGAAATGATCTTCTATTTTCTCACTCCGCAAAGCCCGAAACCCAGCGGAAATTCACACAATTAGTCACCCTATCATAGCACAAAGGGGCTGCCATAGGCAACCCCTCTTATCACGATATATGATTGTTTCCAAAACAAATTCAGCCATGCGTTCCCGCGTAAACGGCGCATGGCTGAATCATTATTTTTTACTCCTGGCTGCCGCGATAGCTGTTCTCAGAACCAGCTGTTCTTTCGCGTCTCTCGTATCTCGGTCTTCTCTCTCTGCGCTCTTCCTTCTTTAACGCGATCACAACATGGCGGAACGGCTCCTCGCCTTCGCTCTTTGTGAATACGTATTTGTCGTTCTGGAGTGCGGAGTGGATGATCCGTCTCTCATACGGGTTCATCGGCTCTAAGGAAACCGGGCGTCTTGTCCGTTTTACCTTGTAAGCGATGTTCTTCGCGAGAGTTTCCAGTGTCTCTTTTCTTCTCTCTCTGTAATTCTCGGTATCCAGTTTTACTCTTAAGTACTCCTGGGATTCCTTATTTACAACGAGACTTACAAGATACTGAAGGGAATCAAGTGTCTGTCCTCTCTTGCCGATGAGAAGTCCCATCTCGGCTCCTGTGAGGTTCACATCCATCTCTTTTTCCTCTTCGTTCATCTTGACTTCCACGTCAACAGCAAGACCCATAGCGTCAAAAACGGAATTCAGGAAATCTACGGCCTTATCGTCAACGGTCTCGATCTTCTTCGCATGGATCACTGCCGGCTTGGAACCTAACAGACCCCCAAGAATTCCAGCGCTTCCCTTTTCCACGACCTCGTACTGAATTCGATCACTGCTCACACCGAGCTGCAGGGATGCCTGCGTGATTGCATCTTCCACAGTTTTCGCAGTCACTGTAATCATTTCCATAACAGAACCCCCTTATTATTTTCGCTTGTCATGTGCCTCATTGTACTTCTGAACCATTGCTGCCTTGGAAGCGAGACTTCCCGGTTTCGCGTTGGTGTTGTAGTACTTGCTGGACTCCTCGATCTGCTTTGCGATCTTTTCCTTCTTAACTTCCTCAGCCGCTTTTTCCTTCTCCTCCTCAGCCTTGATCGCCTTTAAAGATGCGGTAGCGTTCTGAGTTACCTTAGCCGGCGGAAGTCCCTGTTTCGCACGTTTCTTATTTACCTTTTCCAGGTTCTTCGCGATCATGTCATCAATGTTTACCTTATCCATGTAAGCATTGACAGCGAGCTGCTGGATGATCGTTACAACGCTGGTCGCGATCCAGTAGATACCAAGACCGGCCGGCATTGTGATACAGATGAAGGCGGAGAATAACGGCATAGTTGTCGTCATTGTCTTCATGGACTGTGCCATCGGGTTCTCCTCATCAGAAGAGGAAGAAGACGGCTGGTTCGCGCTCATAAGCTTTGTACTGATCCACTGGGAACCTGCTGCCAGGATCGGGATGATCCATGCAAGGGACGGAACCCAGCCCGGAGCCTCTGCCATGTTTAAGCCGAGGAATGTGTTCATCTTCTCGACAACGGCAGCGTTCTCGCTGATCACGCCGGAAATTGCCGGGAACAGTGCCTCAAGCTCGCCCCACTGTGATGTGGAGAATTTGTAGAGCATGTCTACAAGACGGTTTGCGCTTGTGAAATCAAACTTATCTAATTTTCCGCCGCAAGCGGTTGCGATATTTGTGATTTCCTGTAATTTCTGAGCATAGTCAGCCTGTCCCATTAACGGGGTAACAACGTTGTCGAAATAAACGCGTACAGACGGAACGTATGCCGGAATATTGTAGATGACACGGTACAGAGCGAGAAGGATCGGCATCTGAATTAACAGCGGCAGACATCCGCCTGTCATGCTTGTGCCGTACTTCTCGTAAACAGCCTGGATCTCCACGTTCTGACGCTGCATGGAATCCTGATCCGTCTTTCCTTTATACTTCTTCTGGATCGCCTGGATCTCCGGATTCATGACAGACATGAGTTTCGTGGTTTTCTGCTGTTTGATCGTGAGCGGTATCATCAGTGTTTTCATTACGATCGTAAACAGAATGATGCACAGACCTACATTGAACACGCCGAAGCTGCTCGTAAATCTGAAGAGGATGTCCATGACATAGCCAAGGACAGTCGCGATCGGTCCCAGAATGGAACCAGCCTTCGTCAAAACCATATCTTACCTCCTGGGTTTTTTACGGGACTGGATCATAACCGCCTTTTGCAAACGGGTGACATCTCAGGATCCGCCTGCAAGCAAGATAAGTACCTTTTATAGCGCCGTATTTTTTGATCGCTTCCATGGCGTACTGGGAGCAGGTCGGCGTATAAATACAGTGAGGGCCGATACAGGGAGAGATAAACTTCCTGTAAATCTTAATCAGACCAATCAGAACCCATTTCATAAACCACTCACTTCGATTCTTTTAAAATGTTATGAAGCCCGCATAAGTGCAGAAAAGCACTCTCAATCTTGTCGAAATTTTTGTCCTTTGCCGCAGCGCGTGCGACAACGATGATGTCTTTGCCGTCTTCTAATATGTCCTTATTTAACCGGAAACTTTCACGGACAAGTCTCGCGAACCGGTGTCTCACGACGCTGTTTCCGACCTTTTTACTGGCGGAAATGCCGATCCTCGTATCCTCACATCCGGAATCCATCACATACATGACCAGATATTTGTTTGCGTAGGACTTCCCACCCCGGTAAACAGTCTGGAAATCCTGATTTTTCTTTAACGAATTGAACCTTTTCATTCAATACCTCTGCAAATAAATCAGTAAAACCGCGAAAAACTCGCTATGCGAGTTTTTCTGCTGATTAGCGGTTGTCAAATGCAATTGTGCAAGCACATTGCATTTTCCTCGTCGCCATAACAAAAAAGAGCATCCAAAAGTTTTCCTAAACTTCCGGATACTCTCTTGGTTCATTAAGCAGATAATCTAGCTCTACCTTTTGCTCTTCTGGCAGCTAAAACTTTTCTACCGCCTGCTGTTGCCATTCTCGCTCTGAAACCATGAACTCTTTTTCTCTGAGTGTTCTTCGGCTGAAATGTCATCTTCATAAACCCGGCACCTCCTCTTACTCTAAATTCAAGTACCTTCTCATGTACATATAAACTAAGACATATTGAAGCATCGTATCGATTATATAAAAATTGCCGCCCTTCGTCAAGACTAAATTTCAAAAAAATCCTTAAAACATGGGGATTTCTGACATATATGATCTCCCTTTTTTCTCCAGATATCCACATTCTGACATCCCGGCTGAACACCAGCTTATGATCTTCCGGCATCAAAAAAGGGGAACAGCTTTTCGCTATCCCCCCATAAAATGTATGTCTTGTAATTATGTCACTATATTTAGTATCTCTTCATTATATTATAGAAGTTTTTGATTAACCGTTATTTTTCATGATCTTAAACAGAACCTTCGTGATAGCTGTGGTAAGAATACCCGCAACGATCGCCTCCGGGACACCAAATCCCAGGATGATTCCTAAAATTACATCGTAGATGTGCTCGACTGCCTTGTTGGACGCGGCCGCGTAGCTCTGTCCAAAGAAGATATAGATTCCGTTCATGACAAGCAGTGTGTTTGTCATAGCTCCTGCGATACCAGCCACCCAGAAGGCAACGGTCTGGCTGCCTTTGATTCCGTGAGCCACTTTTACGATCAGCTTATATACAAAATAAGCGACGATGCCGATACATACGCGCGGCACGATAGCAATCACGGCGCTCCACATGTTTCCGCTGTATCCGCCGATCGTAACGAACGGGCTGAATACGAAGGAGGTCACGCCTGGAGTGATGGTCGCTTTCACGAGGCTGGTTACACCAAATACCAGTCCTAAGTAAGCGCCGTACTTCGGTCCAAGGATGATCGCTCCGATGATGACCGGGACGTGGATGACCGTTGCGTTCATAAAGCCTAACGGAATGTAACCGAGAAACGGTACGACCGACATGGCGATAATGATCGCGGTAAAGATCCCGGCGAGGGACATGTCCAGAACTTTCTTTTCAATTTTCATTTTTCTTTTTCCTCCTGCTACTGTTCTCTTACGAGATACAATGCAATATAGTCACGTCTTGCATTATACCGTGTCAGCGTGGTGCAGTCAAATTCTTTCTCCAAAATTTTCCATATATTTTTTCATTTCAATTTTACTTCCCTCTGTGATCCCTGTTACTGCTCTCTTTCTCTCCTGCTGCCTGATTTTTAATTTTTTCCATCACCAGCTCTTCCTGGTGCCCTGTACTCTTAAAATTTCTCTTTTTCTCTCCTCTGATTTTCGTGTCTTTCTTCCGCGGACACAATTTATTGTATTTCTTCTGTCCGCTCCCGGCGTACATCTTGTTGTGTGGGTATTCACATGTTTTCCACCCGTAATTATCAACTTATCCCCAAATCGTGGATAAGTTGTGGATAAGTCACTGGAAAAGTTGTGGATTTTCACATTTAACATTGAAAATTATTCTGTTTTACGTTAGAATAAACTCAGAGTGGGTTTATATGCATTTGTGGACAGGTCCCCACCTTTTCCACATCTATGCACATCGTTATACACATGTTTAGGAGTATGAATATGCTGGAAGAAATCAAACAGAAATGGGACGAGATCCTCTTAAATATAAAGGAAGAACACGATATTTCAGAGGTGTCCTACCGAACATGGCTGCTGCCGCTGATCCCGGATTCTGTGGATAAAGATATCCTCACGATTCTGGTGCCTGATTCCGCCTTCATCAGCTATGTGAAAAAGAAATATGAATTCCTGTTGACAATTACGATCGAAGAAATCACAGGATTTCAGTGCAAACTGGATTTCAAATTAAAATCTGACGTGAAGGAGCCGGAAAAAGAGAACCGTCTGATCAATGTAAACAACAATACGGTCAGTCAGCTTGCTCTCCAGAACGCAAACCTGAATCCGCGTTACACCTTCGATACCTTCGTTGTCGGAAAAAACAACAACCTTGCCCATGCCGCATCCTTAGCAGTTGCGGAATCTCCGGGCGAAATCTACAATCCGTTATTTATTTATGGAGGTGTGGGACTCGGAAAAACACACTTGATGCATTCCGTTGCCCATTTTATCTTAAAAAATAACCCGAGCGCAAAGATTCTGTACGTGACTTCTGAGAAATTTACAAACGAACTGATCGACGCGATCCGAAACAAAAACAACGTTTCCACCACGGAATTCCGTGAAAAATACAGAAACAATGATGTGCTTCTGATCGACGATATCCAGTTTATTATCGGAAAAGAAAGTACACAGGAAGAATTTTTCCATACGTTCAATGCCCTTTACGAGGCAAAAAAACAGATCATTATCTCCTCCGACCGTCCTCCGAGAGAGATCGAAACTCTGGAAGACCGTCTCCGTTCCCGTTTCGAATGGGGACTTACCGTAGATATTCAGCCCCCGGATTATGAGACCCGAATGGCGATTCTCCGGAAAAAAGAAGAACTGGAAGGATACAACATCGATAACGAGATCATCAAATATATCGCTACCAATGTAAAATCCAACATCCGTGAACTGGAAGGCGCTCTCACAAAGATCGTCGCTTCCAGCAAATTAAATAATAAGGAAATCAATCTCGAACTTGCCGAAGAAGCATTAAAAGATCTGATCTCCCCGAACGCTGCCCGCGAAGTGACCCCGCAGCTCATTATTAATGTAGTTTCCGAACATTTTGGAATCACTCCGTTAGACCTGATCGGCCAGAAACGAAGCAAAGAACTCGTATTTCCGCGCCAGATCGTCATGTATCTCTGCGGTGACATGACAAGTGAGTCCCTTCAGAACATCGGAAAAGCGTTGGGCGGCCGTGATCACACCACGATCATTCACGGAACGAAAAAGATTGCCAGTGAATTAAAGACCGACGAGAATTTGAAGAATACCATCGATATTTTAAAGAAAAAGATCAACCCGCAGTAGGCTTGTGGATTCTTTCGTGGAAATCCAGTTGAAAATTTGTGGATAAAATCTGCATGATTTTTCTCGATTTTCGCCTGTGGAAAACTCACAGGTTGTCCTTTTGGATTTTCGGAGTTACCCACAATGGTTTTCACAGAGGTTTTTTTAGTATTTTACAGGGGTTTGACCCCTTATAAACAAATTAACACCCCCTACTACTGTTAAGACTAATATCTTTTATATATTTCTTTATTTGTGAACGTTTCTTAAGAAAGGAAGTTATCAACAACTATGAAACTGACATTCCAGAAAACCGCTCTCTTAAACGGTATCAATATTGTTCTCAAGGCAGTTCCGTCAAAAACAACGATGCCGATCTTAGAGTGTATTTTGATCGACGCTTCTACTGATGAGATCAAGCTGACAGCCAACGATATGGAATTGGGCATTGAGACAAAAGTTGAAGGTGATATCCTGGAAAAAGGTAAAATTGCACTGGACGCAAAGCTTTTTTCCGAAATTGCAAGAAAATTATCCGACGCAGATTCTCTTGTAACCATTGAATCTGACGAAAAATTCAATACTGTGATCACTTGTGAGAACTCTGTATTCAAAATTCAGGGCAAAGATGGCGAGGAATTCTCCTATCTTCCGTATATTGAGAGAAATAAAAATATCACACTCTCCCAGTTTTCCTTAAAAGAAGTGATCCGCCAGACGATCTTCTCGATCTCTGTCAACGACAGCAATAAGATGATGACCGGTGAACTTTTTGAGGTAAACGGCGATACACTCAGAGTCGTTTCTCTCGACGGACATCGTATGGCAATTCGCAAAATTGTATTAAAAGACCAGTATGAAAGCACAAAAGTCATCGTTCCGGGAAAAACTTTAAATGAAATCAGTAAAATTCTCACCGGTGACAACGAAAAAGAGGTCCAGATCTTCTTCGGAGCGAACCATATTCTCTTCGAATTTGATGATACGATCGTAGTTTCCCGCCTGATCGAGGGCGAATATTTCAAAGTAGACCAGATGCTTTCCAGCGATTATGCCACAAAAGTGTCTCTGAATAAGAAAGATTTCTTAGACAGCATCGAGAGAGCCAGCATTTTGATCCGCGAAAATGACAAAAAACCGATCATTCTGAACATCGAAGACTCAAAAATGAGCCTGAAATTAAATTCCAGCTTCGGTACCATGAATGCTGAGATCCTGATCCACAAAACAGGACAGGATCTGATGATCGGATTTAACCCGAAATTCTTAAGTGACGCGCTGCGCATCATCGATGATGAGGAGATTACCCTCTATATGATGAACGCAAAATCTCCGTGTTTCATCAAAGATGAGGAAGAAAGTTACATTTATCTGATCCTGCCGGTAAACTTTAACGCCGCTGCGATTTAAAATCAGGTGAAATTTTCCCGAAATCCCGGAAAAATCAGGGATTTCGGGCTGGTTTTTTTCATGACCAGCGGAATAAAAAAGGAGAAAAATGGAAACGATTCATTTAAAAGACGAATTTATCAAACTTGGCCAGGCGTTAAAGCTTGCCGGTTTAGTCGGTTCCGGAGTGGACGCGAAATTTGTGATTCAGGACGGACTTGTAAAAGTAAATGGGGAAGTTGAGACCCAGCGCGGCAAAAAACTTTACCCGGGAGACACAGTTTCCTATGACGGAAAGACATTTAAGGTAGAAAATTAGGGATTTTTTATGTTTATAGAATCCATCGAGCTGTCAGATTACAGAAATTACAGTCATTTACATATCGATTTTCATAAAGGGACGAATGTTCTTTATGGAGATAATGCCCAGGGAAAGACAAATATCCTGGAATCCGTTTATGTCTGCAGCACAACAAAATCGCATCGCGGCAGCAAAGATAAAGAAATGATCCGGTTCGGCGCGGACGAAGCGCACATAAAAATGATGGTCCGCCGGGATGGAATTCCCTATCGGATCGATATGCATCTGAAGAAAAATAAGGCAAAAGGGGTCGCCGTCAACGGAGTTCCGATCAAAAAAGCGAGCGAACTTTTCGGAATCGTGAACGTGATCTTCTTTTCGCCGGAAGATCTGAACATTATCAAGAACGGACCTGCCGAGCGGAGACGCTTTGTTGACCTGGAACTTTGCCAGCTGAATAAGCTGTATGTCTACAATCTGGTGCAGTATAACAAAATAGTTATACAACGAAATAAGCTATTAAAAGACATGAACCACGATATGTCTTTAAAAGACACGCTGCCCATGTGGAATGAGCAGCTCTTAAAGTACGGCACAGAACTTATAATTATGCGTTCTGAGTTTATAAAAGAGTTAAATCCCCTGATCGCGGGCATCCATGCCGGACTCTCCGGCGGAAAGGAAACACTTTCCATCGCCTACGAGCCGAATGTGACGGCGGAAAATTTCAGGGACCAGCTTGCGAAAAATCAGTTCCAGGAGATCAGACAGCGCCAGACCCTGACCGGTCCCCACCGCGATGATCTGAATTTTATCGTAAACGGAACGGATATCAGGCGGTTCGGATCCCAGGGCCAGCAGAGAACGGCAGCTCTTTCTCTAAAACTTGCGGAGATCGAGCTGGTGAAAAAGATTGTAAAGGATTATCCGGTGCTTCTTTTGGATGACGTCCTTTCTGAACTTGACAGCAAGAGACAGGAACATTTACTTTCAGAGATTACCCACATTCAGACCTTGATCACATGTACGGGACTGGATGAGTTTGTAAACAGCAAATTCCGGATGGACAAGATTTTTAAGATTGTTGAAGGAACGGTAGAGAGCGAAGACTAAAGGAGGAACTTCATGAGCGCAGAATATAATGCAGATCAAATCCAGATTCTGGAAGGACTTGAGGCTGTAAGAAAAAGACCGGGAATGTACATTGGAAGTACGTCTTCGAGGGGACTTCACCATCTGGTATATGAGATCGTAGACAATGCGGTGGACGAGGCCCTTGCGGGATACTGCGACACCATCGACGTACAGATCAATTCCGACAATTCCATCACCGTCATCGATGACGGACGAGGAATTCCGGTCGATATCCAGAAAAAAGCGGGACTTCCTGCGGTCGAAGTCGTATTTACGATCCTTCATGCCGGCGGTAAGTTCGGCGGCGGGGGATACAAGGTATCCGGCGGCCTCCACGGCGTAGGCGCGTCCGTTGTAAATGCGCTGTCCGAGTGGCTGGAGGTCGAAGTCTACCATGGCGGAAAGATCTACAAACAGCGCTATGAGCGCGGAAAGACCATGTACCCGTTAAAGATCGTGGGTGACTGCCCGACAGACAAACATGGCACAAAAGTAACATTCCTTCCGGACAAGACCATCTTTGAGGAGACCGTCTATGATTACGATACCTTAAAGATCCGTCTCCGCGAGACCGCGTTCCTCACAAAGAACTTAAAGATTATCCTGAGAGATGACCGTGAGGACAAGAAGGAAAAAGTATTCCACTACGAAGGCGGAATCAAGGAGTTCGTTTCCTACTTAAACCGCAGCAATGTGCCGCTCTACGACACTGTGATCTACTGCGAGGGCAAGAAGGACAACGTGCTGGTGGAGGTTGCCATGCAGCACAACGATTCCTACACCGAAAATATTTACAGCTTCGTAAATAACATCAATACACCGGAAGGCGGAACCCACCTGACCGGTTTCAGAAATGCTTTAACGAAGACATTCAACGATTACGGAAGAAAGAATAAGCTCCTTAAGGACAGCGAGCCGGCACTTACCGGTGAGGACATCCGTGAGGGTCTGACAGCCATCATCAGCGTCAAGATCGAGGAGCCGCAGTTCGAGGGCCAGACAAAGCAGAAACTTGGAAACAGCGAGGCGAGAGGCGCTGTGGACAGCGTCGTTTCCGAGCAGCTCACCTATTTCCTTGAGCAGAATCCGTCCGTCGCAAAGACGATCATCGAGAAATCCGTTCTTGCCCAGCGTGCCCGTGCCGCTGCGAGAAAGGCGAGAGACTTAACAAGAAGAAAGACCGTTCTTGACGGTTTTTCCTTACCAGGAAAGCTTGCGGACTGCTCCAGCAAACACCCGGAGGAATGCGAGATCTACATCGTAGAGGGAGATTCCGCCGGCGGTTCCGCGAAGGACGCGAGAAACAAGAGCACCCAGGCGATCCTTCCGCTTCGAGGAAAGATCTTAAACGTAGAAAAGGCGAGACTCGATAGAATCTACGGAAACGCGGAGATCAAATCCATGATCACGGCATTCGGAACGGGAATCCACGAGGATTTCGATATCTCGAAGCTCCGCTACCACAAGATCATCATCATGACCGATGCCGATGTGGACGGTGCCCATATCAGCACCCTGCTTTTGACATTCATCTACCGGTTCATGCCGGAGCTCATCAAACAGGGCTACGTTTATCTGGCTCAGCCGCCGCTTTATAAGATCGAGAAGAACAAGCGGGTATGGTACGCCTACAGCGATGAGGAGTTAAACAATATCTTAAAAGAGATCGGACGTGACCAGAACAACAAGATCCAGCGTTACAAAGGACTTGGTGAGATGGACGCGGAACAGCTCTGGGAGACAACCATGGATCCGGAGCACAGAGTCCTTTTACGTGTGACCATGAACGAGGAGATGACATCGGAGATCGACCTCACCTTCACGACACTCATGGGCGATCAGGTAGAACCGCGGCGTGAATTCATCGAGCAGAACGCAAGGTACGGAACTCTTGACATTTAATGCGGCAGCAGGGCTGTCCGGAAGGCGGTAAGCTTACCGGATGGTCATGCGGCGCAGTTTACGCAGGTTTAAGGCGCAGCGCAGGCTGCATTGGAGGAAAGAATGGAACCGAATATTTTTGACAAAATTCATGAGATAGACTTAAAGAAGACCATGGAAAAGTCGTACATCGACTACGCCATGAGCGTTATCGCATCCCGAGCGCTCCCGGACGTCCGTGACGGCTTAAAGCCGGTACAGAGACGTGTCCTCTATTCCATGGCGGAACTGAACAACGGTCCGGATAAGCCCCACAGAAAGAGCGCCCGTATCGTCGGCGATACCATGGGTAAATACCATCCGCACGGCGACAGCTCCATCTACGGCGCTTTGGTAAACATGGCCCAGAGATGGTCTATGCGCTACATGCTCGTAGACGGCCACGGAAACTTTGGATCCATCGACGGCGACGGTGCCGCTGCCATGCGATACACCGAGGCTAGACTCAGCAAGATCTCTGTGGAGATGCTGGCGGACATCTACAAAGATACCGTTGACTTTATCCCGAACTTCGATGAGACGGAGAAAGAGCCGACAGTGCTTCCGTCCAGATTCCCGAATCTTCTCGTAAACGGCGGAACCGGTATCGCGGTCGGAATGGCCACAAATATCCCACCGCACAACCTCCGTGAGGTCATCGCGGCTGTCGTAAAGATCATCGACAACCAGGTGGAAGAAGGAAGACAGACCTCCATGGAAGAGGTCTTACAGATCATCAAGGGACCGGATTTCCCGACAGGAGCTGAGATCCTTGGAACAAGAGGAATCGAGGAGGCATACCGCACAGGACGCGGAAAGATCAGAGTCCGCGCGGTGACCAACATCGAGACAGCGCCGAACGGAAAGAGCCATATCATCGTCACCGAGCTTCCGTACCTTGTAAACAAGGCGAGACTCATCGAGAAGATCGCGGAACTCGTTAAGACAAAGAAGATCGACGGAATCACCGGAATCACCGATGAGTCCAACCGTGAGGGAATCCGCATCAACATCGAGCTCAGAAGAGATGTGAACGCGAATGTTCTCTTAAACCAGCTCTTAAAGCATACACAGCTGCAGGATTCCTTCGGCGTGATCATGCTTGCACTCGTAAACAACGAGCCGAAGGTCCTCAACATCCTTCAGATGCTGGAGTACTATCTGGACCACCAGAAGGACGTTGTGACGAGAAGAACGAAGTACGACTTAAATAAGGCCGAGGAGCGTGCCCACATCTTAGAGGGCTTATTAAAGGCTTTAGACCATATCGACGAGGTGATCAAGATCATCCGCGGTTCCGCAAATGTTGCGGAGGCAAAGCGCGAACTCATGGAACGCTTCGAACTCACTGACCCGCAGGCCCAGGCTATCGTGGACATGCGTCTCCGTGCCCTCACAGGTCTGGAACGGGAGAAGCTTGAGAACGAGTATAAAGAACTGGAGGCAAAAATCGCGGAATTGAGAGCGATCCTTGCGGACGAAAATAAATTATTAGGTGTGATCAAGAAAGAGATCCTTGTGATTTCCGACAAGTACGGGGATGACAGACGGACAAAGATCGGCTTTGACGACGATATGTCCGTGGAAGACCTGATCTCTGATGATGACACTGTAATTGCCATGACCAATCTCGGATACATCAAGAGAATGTCCGTGGACAATTTCAAGAGCCAGAACCGCGGCGGAAAGGGAATCAAGGGAATGCAGACCATCGATGAGGACTTCATCGAGGACCTTCTCATGACCACAAACCACCACTATATCATGTTCTTCACGAACACAGGACGCTGCTACCGGATCAAGGCCTACGAGATCCCTGAGGCAGGCAGAACTGCCCGCGGAACAGCGATCGTGAACCTTTTACAGCTCCAGCCGGGCGAAAAGGTCACAGCGGCGATCCCGATGCGTGAGATCGACGATGACAAGTACCTCTTCATGGCCACAAAGGGCGGAATGGTGAAGAAGACCAGAATGTGCGAGTACAGCAACATGAGAAAGACAGGTCTTCAGGCGATCCTGCTCCGTGAGGGCGATGAGCTGATCGAGGTAAAAGTAACAGATAATACCGAGGATATCTTCCTCGCGACAAAATTCGGTATGTCCATCCGCTTCAAGGAGACGGATGCGAGAATTACCGGCCGTGTTTCCTATGGCGTAATCGGAATGAAGCTCGACGAGGGCGATGAGGTCATCGGAATGCAGATGGCAAGCCAGGGCGAGTACATGCTCGTTGCATCCGAAAAGGGATACGGAAAGAGAACGAGAATCTCTGAATTTAAGCTGCAGCTTCGCGGCGGTAAGGGACTTCTCTGCTATAATGTGACAGAAAAGACAGGAAATCTTGTCGGCATGAAGCTGCTGGATGACGGAAGAGATATTATGCTGATCACCAATGAGGGAATTCTGATCCGCATGGGTGTTGACGATATCTCTATCATCGGCAGAAATACATCCGGCGTAAAACTGATGAGCATCGATGCCGACTCCAACGTCCGTGTTGCGTCCATCGCCAAAGTGCGGGAAAGCAGCCGTCAGGATGAGGAGGAAACTGCGGAAGATCCGGAGACTCTGGAAAATGAGGACGGAGAGACCACGGAGGAATAATGTTCATGAACGAGAAGTGCGGTTTTGAGATCGTTCTTCATCCATAAAACAGGATTTCTGACTCTGGAGTGATTGGATACAGGAATCTGGGCATACCGGGTTCCTGTATTTTTCATAATTAAATTTTAGGAGGATGCGGCAATGGGGATTACAAAGTTAGAGGCATTAAAGGCAGTCGACAGAGAGCGCGGACCGGTTTGCGAAGCCAGCGATAAGATCTGGGACCAGCCGGAGACAGCGTTCCAGGAATTCCATTCCACAGACGTATTATGTGAACTTCTGGAAAAAGAGGGATTTAAGGTAGAAAAAAATCTTGCGGGGATCGCAACGGCGTTTTCTGGTACATACGGATCTGGAAAGCCGGTAGTCGGCATTCTCGGTGAGTTCGACGCGTTATCCGGTCTCAGCCAGGAGTCTGAGAGCCTGGAAAAGATCGCGGTGGCGGACGGTGCCCCGGGACATGGCTGCGGCCACAACCTTCTCGGAACAGGTTCCGTCGCGGCGGCGATTGCGGTAAAAGAGTATCTGGAGAAGAACCAGAAAGAGGGAACCGTGATCTTCTTTGGCTGCCCTGGTGAGGAAGGCGGATCAGGAAAGAGCTTCATGGCGAGAGACGGCGTGTTCGATCAGCTTGATTTTGCTGTAACATGGCATCCGGGTGACAAGAATGTCGTTTCTGTCGGAAGTTCCCTGGCAAACTACCAGATCATCTACCGGTTCTACGGTCAGGCATCCCATGCGGCAGCATGCCCGGAGCTTGGAAGAAGTGCCCTTGACGCTGTAGAACTTATGAACACAGGCGTCCAGTACCTGAGAGAACATATCATCCAGGAAGCGCGCATCCACTACGCGATCACAAACACCGGCGGATACTCCCCGAACGTTGTTCAGCCGTACAGTGAGGTCTTATACCTGATCCGCGCACCGAAGAACAGCCAGGTAAAGGAGATCTACGAGCGCGTCAACGATATCGCGAGAGGCGCTGCCCTCATGACGGGAACAAAGATGGAGCTTCAGTTCGTGAAGGCATGCTCCAACCTTGTGGACAACACGGTCATGGAAGAAGTCATGCAGAAGAACCTGGAGGAGATCGAGAGAGAACCGTATACCGCGGAGGAGATCGAGTTCGCAAGAAAGATCGGCGAGACCTTCGGCGGAAACCATATGGAGATTCAGGATGTTCTCGCGAGATACGAAAAATCCAGAAAGGCAGCCGTAGAGAAATTCCTGGCACCGCATGCGGATGATGTGATCAATGACTTTATCGTTCCGCTTATGGATACAGAAGAATGCTTAAAGGGTTCCACAGACGTAGGCGACGTGAGCTGGGTATGCCCGACGGCGCAGATCAACGCTGTGACAGAGGCAGCAGGAACTCCGGGACACTCCTGGCAGATGGTTTCCCAGGGCAAGTCTTCCGTCGCCCACAAGGGCATGCAGTTTGCCGGAAAAGTTATGGCGGGAACCGTCATTGATATGTTGGAGAAGCCGGAGCTCATCGAAGAGGCGAAAAAAGAATTAAGAAGACGCGTCGGCGCGGAGGGATATATTCCGCCGATTCCGGAAGGAATCCGTCCGATGGCGATCAATCCCAAAAAGTAATCAGGAGGAAAATCGTCTATGAGGACCGTTCAGACGAGTGAGATCACAAAAAATATCCGGGAAATGTGCATCGAAGCGAACCATTTCCTTTCGGATGACATGAAAAAAGTATTTAATGAGAGCGTGGAGAAGGAAGAATCTCCTCTCGGAAAGCAGATCTTAAACCAGCTTCAGGAGAATCTTGAGATCGCCGGAAGAGACATGATCCCGATCTGCCAGGATACGGGCATGGCTGTCGTTTTCATTAAAGTCGGACAGGAAGTACATATCGAGGGAGGAAATCTGACGGACGCCATCAATGAAGGCGTCCGCCAGGGATACGTGGACGGATATTTGAGAAAGTCCGTTGTCCGTGATCCTATCGACCGCGTGAATACAAAAGATAATACCCCGGCGATCATCCACTATGAGATCGTCGACGGGGACCAGGTGGACATTACCGTGGCACCGAAGGGATTCGGAAGTGAAAATATGAGCCGCGTGTTCATGCTGAAGCCGGCGGACGGCATTGAGGGTGTAAAGGAGAAGATCTTAGAGGCAGTCCGTGACGCAGGTCCGAATGCCTGTCCTCCTATGGTAGTCGGCGTCGGTATCGGCGGCACCTTTGAAAAGTGTGCCCTGATGGCAAAACATGCCCTGACGAGAAATCTGGAGGAGGAATCTCCGGTTCCGTATGTCAGAGACCTGGAGAAAGAGATGCTGGAAAAGATCAACGGTCTCGGAATCGGACCGGGCGGACTCGGCGGCCGCGTGACGGCTATGGCAGTCAATATCGAGACATATCCGACGCATATCGCGGGACTTCCGATGGCAGTGAATATCTGCTGTCATGTAAACCGCCATGCGCATCGCGTTATTTAAAATAAGAGAAGCGGGAGGAAACCATGGACAGACAGATCAGTGTACCAATTAAGAAAGAAGATGCAGTGTCTCTCCGGGCCGGGGACTACGTGACTCTTACGGGAACCATCTACACGGCGAGAGACGCGGCGCACAAGAGGATGCAGGAAGCGCTGGATGAGGGGGAAGCTCTGCCTATCGAGATGCAGGGAAACGTCATCTATTATATGGGACCGTCCCCGGCAAGAGAGGGAAGACCCATCGGATCCGCGGGACCGACAACGGCGAGCCGCATGGATAAGTATGCGCCGAAGCTTTTAGATCTCGGCCTGGGCGCCATGATCGGAAAAGGAAAGAGAAGCCAGGCGGTGATCGATGCCATCGTTCGGAATAGTGCTGTATATTTCGCGGCCATCGGCGGCGCGGGGGCATTATTATCCCAGCGCATCAAAAAGTCTGAGGTCGTTGCCTACGACGATTTGGGAACAGAGGCAATCCGGAAACTGGAAGTAGAAGATTTCCCGGTAGTCGTAGTGATCGATTCCCAGGGAAACAACCTGTATGAGACGGCAATTAAGGAATATCAGAAGTAATATAAGATGGGAAAGCGGGGAACCGGCAGCCGGAAAGGGTGCCGGTTC
>CAVIYT010000072.1:0-7254 GCA_963646925.1 Paludibacteraceae bacterium | reverse complement strand
ATATCTGCCCGGCATACCGGGAGAAAATCATGTATCATACTTTATGTCCTTATTTCTTATATATCTTAATTCTTTATACCTGTTCAGCAGCTTTGCGATATACATAGAACCGTTCCCAAACAGCTATAACAACTCTCTGTAATCTGAGATCACCGCATCCGCCAGCGCTCTCTTCTCATCCATCAGTTCCTCCGAGAAGTCATCCTCCACGGCGATCACCGGCATTCCGGCCGCTTTTCCTGCCATGATTCCCGCCGGGATATCTTCAAAAACGAGGCAGTCCTCCGGCTTCACGCCAAGGCGTCCCGCCACTTCCAGATAGATATCCGGCTCTGGCTTTCCGTGGGCCACCTCGCAGGCTGTCACGACCACATCAAAATATTCCTTCACATTGAGGGATGTGAGGACCGCGTCCACGATCTCACTTCCGTTGCTGGTTCCGATTCCCGTGCGGATCTTATTTTCCTTACAGTACTTTAAAAATTCCAGAACGCCAGGTTTTAACGGTACTTCGTGGCGGTATTTGTCGATGGACATCTGGACCCAGATCGCTTTGATCTCATCGAGGCTTAACGGAAGTTTGAACCGTTCCTTAAAATACACCGCCGTCTCCGAAAAGCTCATTCCTTCAATCGCTCTCTGGATATCATCCGGGCATTCGTAGCCGTAAGCGCCCAGGAATTCGATATCGATCGCCTTCCACATCCACATGGAATCCACCAGGGTTCCATCAAGGTCAAAGAGTATTGCTTTTTTGTTTTCCAGTAATTTCTTTATCATAAGTTTTCCAATAACTCCCGTTCTTTATCCGTCAGTTTCCGGTATTCGCCGGTTTTCAGTGTGTCATCCAGTTTTAACGGTCCCATGGACAGGCGCTTTAAGTGGACCACCGGGCAGCCGACTTCCTCCATCATCCGCTTCACCTGATGGAATTTTCCCTCATGTAGCGTGAGCCGCACAAGGCTCTCCGCCGCAGTTCCCGCCTCCGGATCGCCCTGTTTCCGTTCCAGAATCTCAAGCTCCGCAGGCATGCAGGAAAGTCCGTCCGAGAGCGTCATTCCGTCATGGAACTTCTGTACCGCCTCGTCGGGAACAAGTCCCTCGCATCTCGCCTCGTAGACTTTATCGACATGATGTCCAGGGGCAAGAAGACGGTGAGCCAGCGCTCCGTCATTTGTAATAAGAAGCAGACCTTCCGTATCGATATCGAGCCGTCCCACCGGGAAGAGGTCCTTTCTGCTCTTCTCGTCGATCAGATCCACCACAGTCTCCCTGCGGCGGTCCTCCGTCGCGGAGATTACGCCCTGGGGCTTGTTTAAAAGATAATATTCCAGTTCCACGTATTCCACCGGCGCGTTGTCCAGGCAGATCGTATCTTCGCCTTTTTTTATCTTTGTCTCCGGCTTTTTCACGATCTCTCCTTTCACCGTGATCCGACCTTTCCGTATCATCTCCTTGAGTTCCGTTCTCGTTCCTTTTCCCATATCAGCCAGATATTTATCTAACCGGATCGCTTTTTCCAAGTATTTCTCTCCTTCCGAATCCTGTGCTTTTCTGGTTCCATGGTCTTTTGAGCAGAAAAGCGCACTATATTTATCATATCAAAATTCCGGTGAAAGTACAATGAAAATAATAGAAAGAGATGTAACCTGTTTCAATTATCCTTAAAGGAGCATTTATGATAAAAACAACGCTTCTGGTCCTTTTCTCCCTGATTTTCATGATCTTTCACGCCGGTCTTGTGACAAAAGGGGCAGCCGCCGGACTCCTCTTGTGGTATTCCGCCGTGGTCCCGGCTCTGTTTCCGTTTATGGTTCTATCTTCCGTCCTCTCCGCCTCCGGTGGGATCTCCTGGCTCATGCGGCCGTTTACAGTGATTTTTCGTTTTCTTGGGCTTTCGGCGGACGGCTGGTATGTTCTCCTCACAGGGCTTCTCTGCGGCTGTCCTATGGGGGCAAAAACATGCGCGGACTTTCTTGCTGAAAGCCGGATCAGCGCCGGGGAAGCTAGATTTCTCTTTGCCCTCTGCAATCACCCAAGCCCCATGTTTCTCGCAGGTTTCGTCTATCCCATGTTTGCCGCCCAGCTGACGCTTTCCTGCTTTGTCCTCGCCATTTACGCGCCGCTAATTGTTCTTGCTGTTCCGGCGCATTTGATTTACCGCGCACCTTTTGGTTCTAAACCCACGCGGGAGAATTCTGGTATTTTGGGGCAGCGTCCAACTCCAAATTCCGCCAATGCGTTTTCTTCAAAGCCCGCAATATCAGATCGATCATCCGGCTCCGCGCTTTCCCTGGACACCGCGATTCTGAATTCTGCGGAGATTCTTGTAAAGATCGGCGGCTACCTGATCTTTTATTCCATATTGATTCTTGTGATTCAAAACACGCCTGAGATACCGGCTCCGGTCCGATTGTTTTTCTCTGGTTCCTTAGAGATCACGACAGGGATCCGCGCTGTCAGCGATTCCCTTACATATCCATATTCCGCCATCGCCGCCGCTGCCATCTTTTCCTTCGGCGGCTTCTCCGCCATGTCACAGACAGACTCGGTGATCCGGCTGCACCGATCATCAACTGCGGCTGCCGGCAGTGCAACATCCGACGGTTCCCCACAGGATTCCACATACGAAAAAACTGCCGGACTCTCCATCCGGCAGTATCTTCTCTGGAAAATCGCCCACTCTGCCCTGACAGCCGCCGTCATGGCGGTCTTCACAGGTGTTCTGCGATTTCATATATTCTGATTACTGAAACATCATCTGCGTCCGTATCTTCCCAGCTGCATTACGCGTTCTTGTTCTCTGTCTCCGGCGCAGTTTCTTCCTCTTTCTCGGTGATGATTCCGGAGGAAAGTTCCTTTCTGTTGGAGGAAACGATATCGTAGCTGGACTTCATGGAGTTCATGAACGCGTCGAAGCGGCCCTGAGCGCCTTCCATCGTGTGGTTCATGATCGTCTGAAGGCTCTTTAACATATCGTCTGTGTACTGGATGGAACCCTGACGTACACTGTTCGCGTCTGCGACCGCGTTGTCAACGATCGTCTGGGCCTGAGCCTGGGCCTGCTCGATGATCTCGTTTGCCTGGGCATAAGCTCTCTGCATGATCTCATGCTCGTTTACAAGCTCGTTTGTCTGGGCTGTTGCCTCCGCGAGCATTGCGTCTGCCTTGCTGTGGGCATCGGAAAGGATCGCGTCCTGATTGCTGATGATCTTCTGGTACTGCTTGATCTCATCCGGGATTCTTAAGCGGAGCTCCACTAAAAGCTCGTCCAGTTCCTCTTTGTTTACGATAATTTTTGTTGTAGATAACGGCTGAAACTTACAGCTGTCGATATATTCCTCAATTTCATTGATTAACTGTTCAATTCTGCTCATTTTTCCTTTTCCTTTCCCTTACACCTGACTGCCCTGTCTCTCGCGCAGTCTCTTATGTACTTCATCCGCCACATAAGGCGTTACAAAATTTGAAATATCTCCGCCGTAAGCCGCTACTTCCTTTACGGTACTGGAACTTAAGTACGCATACTCGAGGCTTGTGGTCAGAAATACTGTGTCGATACTGGTATCCATCACGCGGTTTAACTGGGCGATCTGGAGTTCATATTCGAAGTCAGTGATCGCGCGGAGTCCACGGACAACGGCGTTCGCGCCGCATTCTCTCGCGAAGTCTACGGTAAGTCCCGCAAAGCTTTTTACCTCCACGTTCGGAATGTCTTTTGTGACCTCTTCTAACATCTTAACACGTTCTTCTACAGAAAACAATGGCGTTTTCGCGCGATTGTTGAGAACGCCGATGATCAGATGATCAAATAATTTTGATGCTCGTTTGATAACGTCGATATGTCCAAGTGTGACCGGGTCAAAGCTTCCCGGATAGATTGCTGTCTTCATAATTTTTTGTCTCTGCCGCAGGCTCCTGCGGTTTTTCTCCTCATTTTATGTGTTTTTATTCCAGTCTCGTTCTAGTTTTTTACGCTTCCTTTATTTTAAGAAAAACATGCTTGTTCGTCTTATATTCTTTGCTCTTCACGATCTCATACCCGAGCGCGCCAGCCCAGGAGAAATCCACATCAAGAGCTTCCTCGACGATAATCAGTGTCTCCGGATCCGCGAGGCAGGTACCTTTTAACGCCTCAAGGACTTTTTTCGGAAGATCCATCCGGTACGGCGGATCCATGAAGATAAAGTCGAATGGTTTTCCATCCCGGTCGAGTTTCCGGACTGCCTCCGTCACGTCCGCGGACATGACCCGTGCCTTTTCTTCCAGATGCGTTGTCTTTAAATTCTCCCGGATGCAGGAAATCTGTCCGTCTCCCTTATCAACAAAGACAGCCTCCTTCGCCCCACGGCTTAAGGCCTCGATTCCGATGGCACCGCTTCCGGCGAAGAGATCTAAGAATCTCGCCCCGTAAAGATCGTTCTGGAGCATGTTGAACAAAGTCTCTTTTATGCGGTCTGTAGTGGGTCTCGTCTCCATCCCCTCGACCGTCTTTAAAAGCAGCCGTCTCGCGCTGCCTGCAATCACTCTCATATTTTAACCTCTGAAATATAGTGAAATTTTTTCTCTATTTTTGTTCTCCGCCCCATTATAATCGCATTTTTTCTATTATACAAGTATTTTTTAACGGAAAAAGCCCTCACAGGGCAGAGGGAATCGATGAGGTTCCCGTCTTTCCTGCGAAGGCTTTCCGGATGTTCAGGCTTTATTTACCTGCCATCTTCTTTTCCTGCTCCTCGATCATCTTCTTGACCATATAGCCGCCGACGCTGCCGTTCTGGTAAGAAGTCAGGTTGCCGTTGTAGCCGTTTGTGAGCGGCACTCCGAGCTCACCCGCGATCTCCATTTTGAATTTGTCCATCGCTTCCTTTGCTTCCGGAACTACTACACGGTTAGAAGAACTGCTTGTGTTAGACATAAGATACGCCTCCTTTTAGTGTAATGCCTTTCCTGCTTTCGCATCGGGCATGTTTGATGGTACGTTCCTAGTATGAGCGTCCTGAAAAATAATACACTGGAAGGTTTTGCGTGAAATGTCGTTTTCTTGTAATTCAACCACTTCACGATGTCTATCAGCTCTGCTTACAGTTTGGTGTCGGCGGTTTCGAGACTTTTTATTTCTCCTTAAGCGCAAGAAACGCGCAGAGATTCCCTCGCTTCTCTCCCATCGCCCTGTGGGAAAACAGCTTATCCGGGTTGCATTTCGTGCAGATATCCGTGACAGAAATATTCTTTTCCGGTACTCCCGCTTCCAATAAGATCCGCCGGTTCGCCTCCCAGAGATCCAGCTGTCTCTTTCCGATCATGCCGGATTTAGAAGGAAGTACGATCGCCTTACAGTCCTCTTTTGAAAACGCATCGCGGAAATTCTCCGCCACATCTTCCCCGACCTCATAACAGTCGCTGCAGATGCTCGGTCCCACGCAGCAGATCAGGTCTTCCGGCGAACTTCCATATTCCCGCTTCATGGCGTTTACCATCTTTTCGCCCATGCGGTTCACGGTTCCTCTCCAGCCGGAGTGCGCGAGGCCGATGGCACGGTGTTTCGGATCCACAAAATATAACGGGACACAGTCCGCAAAAAATGTCACAAGCGTCACGCCAGGCATATTGGTCAGAAGTCCGTCGATATCCCGGTAATCCCGGTCTTTCACGACACCTTTTCCCAGATCATCTTCCGAAACAACACGGATATTCGTCGTGTGGGTCTGCCAGGTCAGGACCATCTTTTCCCGTTCTACGCCGAGGACCTCCGCCATTCTTCTATAGTTTTCCAGCACATGTTCCCGGTTATCGCCCCGGGTAAAAGAAAAATTCATCGTGGAATACCAGCCTTCGCTGACGCCGCCCATTCTCGTGGAAAACGCGTGGGTGACGATCCCCGTGGCATCAAGTGCCGGAAACGTTAAATATGTGACGCCGTTTTTCGTCACTTCCTTCATATGATCCGCCGCGTCTGTTTTTCTGATCCACTGATCCATAAATTTTCCCCTTTCCATGATATCTCATACAAAATTTTCAAAACATTTCATTAAAACGCATTCTTGATATATGTGATCTCGTCCCCATCGATCCCCGCCGCGTCAAACCGGCACGGTGTTTCCTCCGAAAGGTGATGGGAATACAGATAATATACCGCCGCATTCCGGATCCGGAGTGCTTTTCTGTGATCGATCGCTTCCAGTGAAAAGCCTGCCGCCTCCGTAGCGCGGTATTTCACCTCGATAAACACAAAATATTTCCCATCTCTCGCAATAATATCGATCTCGCCCTGCTTGCAGCGGTAATTTCTCTCCAGGATCACAAATCCGTTCTGTTTTAAAAAGGCAGCGATCTTTTCTTCATAGACGCTGCCTGTTGCCCGGTTATTCTTTGTCACACTCATCCCCCGATTTATGACAATGTTGTCCGCACGTCTCCTCTGTCTTTTCCGGCGCGCGAACGTTTTTATTCTCTCTTTGTACTAGATCCAAGGTCCAGTCAATTTACACGAATTTCGTGATAAATGTCCGTCTGTGGATCGGTGTCGGTCCGAACTCTTTCAGTGCCGCGATATGCGCCGGAGTTCCGTATCCTTTATGTTTCGCGAACCCATACTCCGGATATTCCTTATCGTACTCTTCCATCATATGATCCCTGGTCACCTTCGCGAGGATGCTGGCCGCCGCGATGGAAACGCTCTTCGCGTCGCCTTTGATGATCGGCACCTGTGGGATCGTGATCTGCGGGATCGTCACCGCGTCATTTAAAAGGACCTGCGGCGCCGGATCAAGCTTTGCGATGGTCTGGCGCATCGCCTCGTATGTCGCCTGTAAAATATTGATCTCATCGATCCGCTCCGGGCCTACGATTCCCACGGACCAGGCGATAGCCTTCTCCTTGATCTCCAGGAACAATTCTTCCCTGCGGCTCTCGGAGAGTTTCTTTGAGTCGTTCAGATAAAGGATCTGGCAGTCCTTCGGCAGGATCGCCGCGCCGGCTGCCACCGGGCCCGCGAGAGGTCCGCGGCCTGCCTCGTCGATTCCGCAGATGAACGCGCAGTCCTCATACTGTCTCTCAAATTCCTGCATGAGCGAGAGCCGTTCCAGCTCCTTCTCCAATTTTTCTCCCGTCAGCACCCGTCTTGCCATATTTTTACTCCTTACACTGCGCAGCTTTTTTCTGTCTATATACGAGGACTGTCCCTTAATTTCGCCACAACGTAACGATTCAGTACCTTCATAGTTACGCGCAAAAATCCATTCCAGATCAGCT
>CAVIYT010000071.1:0-11477 GCA_963646925.1 Paludibacteraceae bacterium | reverse complement strand
TTTAAAATACAGATCGAAAGAACAATGGAAAGAAATAAAGGAAAATGCACGAAGCGCACACCAGAAACGAGCAGGAATCGGGAATATTCACGAGGCTGTCAGAAAAGCTTTTAAAAAGAAAGAATTGCCAGATCCGTATGATAAGTTTAATGAGAACTTCGGAGATAAATATGAGGCTGAACTCCATGCTTCTATCGGAAAGAAGATGACGGAAGAAGGGAAAAATGTTCTGCAGATTGATGTTGCCGGCTCGGGAGTTCAGCAGCCGGTCAACATGCAGGAGGGATTCACCGGAGAAAATACAATCAAGGATGGAGAATTTGAGTATGATATAGAAAAATTCAGAACATTGGAGCGCAAAAAGGTCGGTTGGTGGAACCGGCTATTTTCTTTCCTTCCCTTCGTTTGGTCGGAAGAAAAGATACAGAGATACAATGAATTTCTGAATAAATATGGAAGAAAAGAGACACCGGACAGAAGAACCTCTGACCCATCCGAAACATTCAGGGCACAGGAAACAGAATCTTTCGAAAAAAAACAGATACAGGAAACAAAAACGTCTCCCCGAAACCAGACACAGACAATAATCCGGGAGGACGACCATGCGATGCCGGAGAAAGAACACTTTAAAACAGGGGCGGAGAAGATCTTTGCGGGACGGTACGGTACGACTCCGAAAAATAAAAATCTGAAAGAAAAAGAACTGATCCATATGAAAGAGAAAACGGATACTGCCGAGGATGGAACGAAGCTTCTGCGGAGACGTTATGCGATGGCCGGACCCCAGGGAGGAATTTTCGGAACAAAGCTGGGAGCGGGAGTAAGCAACAAAGGGGATTACAGTATCAATAATTTGAGCAATTATATTCTGGAGGCAGGAAAAGAGTATCTGGGGCAGATCTTTAATAACTGGAAAACAGAGGATGACGCAAAAAGTCATCCGATCAATATTTCGCTGAGGGGACACAGCCGGGGAGCGGTAGCTGTCTCCCATGGTGCCATGAAGCTGAAGTACTGGCTGAATAAGTATTATCCTCAATATGAACCATATGTCACCTTTAACCTGATCCAGAATGACCCTGTTCCCGGCTATGGTTCCGATCATGGTCTGAAGCAGAAGATTAATCTTCAAAATGAGACAAGGGCAGATCTGAAGAAGGAGATGGAGAAACGGGAAATGAAAGAACTTGGAGATTCGGTGAATTCAACGGTTGTTTATTCCCTGCATACCCAATATCCGGTTTTCTTCTCACCACAGAGCGTAGATGGTGCAAAGCGGATCATCCTCACGGCGGGTACCCACAGTGTCAATACAGACCATGTAGATCGTTCGCAGAGTGACAAAGCTCACCGACAGCCATATATGGATATGGAGACAGGGGAAGTATATCGCAGCTCAGGACTCAGCGAACTACCGGAGGGCATTTATATTGCTGATGAAAACTATCGTCTTGTGC
This sequence comes from Paludibacteraceae bacterium, assembly GCA_963646925.1. Taxonomy (GTDB): domain Bacteria; phylum Bacillota; class Clostridia; order Lachnospirales; family Lachnospiraceae; genus Pilosibacter. Next base: position 10,020 of record CAVIYT010000071.1, on the reverse strand, counting down.
GGATTCCGAACTTTGAAATTGCAAAGGACATCCTTGAGAATGTTTTGGCGAAGGCAGGAGGACAGGGGGAACGGCATAAGAGGATTAAGGAGGTAATAAAAAACTGGTATGAAGCCCGTACAACCGGAAAGAAGAGTTCAGAACAGGGGCGTGAAAAAGATCCGGGGCAAGAAAATGGGGAAAAAGATGAATTGAAAGACCTGGATAAGGATACTGTCAGCAAGATAAGGAATCAAAATGCTGCTCGGGAATTCTATCCGGGCTATGAATCTATGATAAGTATTCAGGTCAATGGGCAGAAGAAAGCGGCAGTAACCAGACAAATGAATTCGAATAACATTGAGGAACTAAGGACTTGGGTCGCCGATATCGAAGAGAAAATGAAAAATGATCCAAAAACCTATGATCAGGAGACCGCAAAATTCCGTGATTATCTGCAGCACCGGTTGACAAAGCTGGAAAAAATTAAAAAAGTGATTGACAAGGCAGATGAAAATATGCAGAATCACAAGGTCGGTGAGCTGATATGCAACGAGGACGAGACTGGATATAAAACTTATTACGTAAAGGATGTCAAACAGCCGGCAATTCAGAGCACACACAATGGATGCTGGTCGGTTGCGATATCCACATTGTTAAAACACCGGGGTGTGGACCTTGAACAGTCTGCAATCCGTGCGTACCGTCCGGATCAGGAGAGTTTTCCGAATGACTTCCCGTTCGTGAACAAGGATAAGGCAAATTCGATTTCCGCCTATTCAGATCTGATTCAGAGTGTGTTGCCCAATACGGCGGTAAACGATGCGCACTACAACTCTCTTAAGAATTATGAATTGAGCGAACCGGAGCGAAAGGCGGAATTGAGTAGAGTAGCGGAAGCGATGAAAACCGCTATCACATACGCAATGGATCATGGAAGAGGACCTGTAGCAATGCTTGTGGGAGGTCACTACAGGACAGTTTATGGACTGACGGAGAACCAAAATGGTGTAACTGTAACACTCTACGACCCATATGAATCTAAACCGCAGACAATGAAGCTGGAAGATCTGGCAGAAAAAGCATGGATGCCTACAAGGATTTCGGATCCGACTGATGATAATCCATTTAAGGAGAAGATTGTCAGCGAACAATTCGTGTTTGAAACACAGTGGCTTCAGGATCTGAAAAATATCGAAGGTAAGCTGAATCTTGACGAAGAGCTTAATACAAAAATCGAGTACAAAAACGATGGGAAGCTGGCTCTCAAAGGAAATGCAGAGGAGCTGGAGGTATCAAATTGTCATACACATATTGTGAACAATCCGCTTGCAAATAACCTCACCCATTCTACCTATCTGCCAAACAAGCTGAGAGACATCCAGTTAAAGAAAGAAAAGAATTCGATCAACCGGGAGAAATTGAGCAAGGAGGAACTGGAAAAATTCGTATCGAAACATGCGCAGGAAGCCCCTGTCACTGCAGGAAAAATAGCGCTGGATGAAAAAATTCCGAAGCAGCCGAAACGTACAAATTCAGTTTCATTCTCTGACGAAAGAAAAAAATAAAAGCGTATTCCACGATCCTAAAATCGTTGTATGCTTCACGAACCGACAAAGAGATAAAAGTGCCTGCACAGGCACAAACAGTAATGCTGCCACAGTTTTGCCGGAATTTTGCGGAAAAATTGAATATAATTTTTCCACAAGTATCTGATATAATAGTTCCATCGACACAGTCGGCTCAGGAACGATTTTCTGTGACGATTCAGTACCTTTATAGTTGCAATCTCGCAACTGTGAGGGTAACGAACAGTTATGCGATTTCTTCATGATAAGAGGGAGGTTTACAATATGCAGAAAGAAAGAATGATAATTGTACCGGCTGCGTTGCTTATGACGGCAATGCTTGCGTTTCCGGCATTGGCATCGGAAAAAATTACGGATGTAACGATCGATATTACTGCGGTGCTGACGGACTCCGATAATCTTGAGGTTGAGGCGGATGTATCGGATGACGGCTGCTATGTAGATGAGGTCACGGTCACAAATACACCGAGCGGTGACTGGAGTGACAGTACAAAGCCGAAGCTTAAGATTATCCTCGGTGCGGACAGCGACTATACATTCTCCTCCGGACTCAGCAAATCCGATGTCTATCTCGGAAACGATGACCAGAAGGTGACGTCCGTTACAAGAAGCTCCTCGAAGCTTTATGTATATGTGACACTTCCGGAGATCTCGGAGATCGATACGGAGTATGATGACAGCGATGATGAGCTTTATGTCTATGATCTCGGCTGGGATGACAGCTACGGTGGTGTTGCGTACTGGGAGGGGACAGAAGCAGCAAAGAAATATCAGGTTCGTCTGTACAGGGATGGAAGCGCGGTAGGCTCCTCCTATACGACAACAAACAATTATTTCAATTTTTGTGGCTCGTTTACAAAGAAGGGAAGCTATACGTTTAAGGTAAGAGCGATCCGCGGAAGTCACGAGAGCAGTTGGGAAGAATCGGATGAGAAGGACGTAAGCAGCAACGCGGCATCTGCAATTTACGCAAACCGCACGGCGGCTGCAAAATATTATGGAAATGGTACTTCAACGTCGGAAAGCCAGACGAATAACAACTCTTCAACGAACGGAGCGTCCGGAGCATGGCTGAAGGATCAGAACGGCTGGTGGTGGTGCAACCCGGATAAGACCTACCCGGTTTCAACGTGGAAGCAGGTCAATAACGTCTGGTATTATTTCAACCAGAACGGATATATGGCGGAGAACCAGTGGGTTTTAAATAACAGTAAGTGGTATTACTGCAATGCGGGCGGTGCGATCGCAAAGAACCAGTGGGTACAGACAAACGGTGTGTGGTATTACTGCGGAGCTGACGGCGCGATGCTCACGAGCCAGCTGATCGGCGGAAAGTATTACGTTGACAAGAGTGGGGCCTGGGTGCAGTAAAAAATTTCAAAAACCCCTTTAAAAACAATGGTCTTTCGTATATAATAAAAACTGATATTTCGCGCCCTGAAACAAAAGGGTTTTCGTATAGAGCTAAGCGAGGCGCGTTCCGGTCGCCGGGATGCGGAAATAGATTCAGGAGATTATCAGTCAGAAAGACAGGAGGAAGACGACAATGATGATGTCAAACGACATTGGAATTGACTTAGGTACTGCCAGTATCCTTGTTTATATTAAGGGGAAGGGCGTTGTTTTAAAGGAACCGTCCGTAGTAGCACTGGACAGAGAGACGAATAAAGTTATCACATTCGGTGAGGAGGCGCGTCTGATGATTGGACGTACTCCGGGTAATATCGTTGCGGTGAGACCGCTCCGAAAGGGTGTAATTTCCGATTATACCGTAACCGAAAAAATGTTAAAATATTTCATCAACAAAGCGGTAGGAAAGAGAACCTTAAGGAAACCGAGAATCGCAGTCTGCATCCCGAGCGGCGCGACAGAGGTTGAGCGAAAGGCCGTTGAGGATGCGACATATCAGGCGGGTGCCCGCGAGGTCTGCATTATCGAGGAACCGGTTGCGGCAGCGATCGGTGCCGGAATCGATATCTCGAAGGCGTGCGGAAATATGATTGTAGATATTGGAGGTGGTACTGCGGATATCGCCGTTATCTCCCTCGGTGGAACCGTAGTAAGTACCTCGATCAAGACTGCCGGAGATGATTTCGACGAAGCTCTCGTCCGCTATATGAGAAAGAAGCATAATCTTCTGATCGGTGAGAGAACCGCTGAGGAGATCAAGATCAATATCGGTGCGGCTTACCGCCGCCCGGAGCTTGTGACGATGGAGGTTCGCGGAAGAAATCTTGTGACAGGTCTTCCAAAGACGATCGTTGTTACTTCAGATGAGACACTTGAGGCATTAAGAGAGCCTGCAATGCAGATCGTTGACGCTGTACACAACGTATTAGAGCGTACACCTCCGGAGCTTGCGGCAGATATCTTCGACCGTGGAATCGTTCTCACGGGCGGCGGATCCCTGATCTCCGGACTTGATGCTCTGATCGAGGAGAAGACCGGAATTACAACAATGATCGCGGAGGAGCCGCTTACAGCGGTTGCGATCGGAACCGGTAAGTTTATCGAGTTCGTACACGGCGGAAAAGGCGCAGAAAAATAAAAAAATGTCAACGGTAACAGGCTATGTGGAAAGAATCAAATACCGCAATGAGGACAACGGTTACTCGGTTTTAAGCGTGGCTGACGGGGGAGAAGAATATATCCTCGTTGGTACATTTCCTTATATCAGTGAGGGAGAACGGATTGAGGCGACCGGACGGATGGTGGAGCACTCCATCTACGGTGAACAGCTTGCGGTGGAGAGCTATGAAATAAAAGCTCCCGAGGATACACTGGCGATTGAACGGTATCTCGGCTCCGGTGCCATAAAGGGCATCGGAGCTGCTTTGGCTAAACGGATCGTAAAGAAGTTTAAGGCCGATACGTTCCGGGTAATCGAGGAGGAGCCGGAACGCCTCTCCGAGATCAAAGGTGTCAGCGAACGGATGGCGATGGAGATCAGCAGTCAGGTGGAGGAAAAACGTGATATGCGGCAAGCGATGGTATTCCTTCAGCAATACGGGATCTCGATGAACCTCGCGGTGAAGATCTACCGGCATTACGGCCCGAAAATGTACTCTGTGATTCAGGAAAATCCGTACCGGCTTGCGGACGATATTCAAGGCGTGGGCTTTAAAATTGCGGACGAGATCGCGGCGAAGGTCGGAATTTTTACGGACTCCGACTACCGGATCCGGAGTGGACTTTTCTATTCGCTTCTTCAGGCAACCGGAAACGGTCATACATACCTGCCGGAGGAGGAGCTTTTTGCAAACGCTTCGGTTCTTTTAAACGTAGAGCCGGAGTTTATGGAGAAGCATCTGGCGGACCTTCAGATCGAAAAAAAACTGGTTGTGAAGGAAAAAGGTGGAAAGCGTATCATCTATCCGTCACAGTTTTACTATATGGAACTCAATACAGCGAGAATGCTGCACGATCTGAATATCCATCAGGAGATCAGTGAGGCGGATATCAGAAAACGTCTGAAAAAAATCACGGAGACGGAAAAAATCGAGCTGGATGAATTTCAGGAACAAGCGGTTCTTGCGGCGGTCAGCAGTGGTCTTCTTATCATTACAGGTGGTCCCGGAACCGGAAAGACGACGACAATCAACACGATCATCCACTATTTTGAACAGGAGAATATGGAGATTCTTCTTGCCGCACCGACGGGACGCGCGGCAAAGCGTATGACGGAGGCAACCGGCTGTGAGGCGAAGACGATCCACCGGCTTTTAGAGATTACAGGAATTCCGGTGACGGATACGAAAAAAGCAGGAAATCCGGGAGAAACTCAAGGGGAAACCCAACGATTAGAAGGAATGCACTTTGAACGGAATGAGGAAAATCCCCTGGATGCGGATGTAATTATCATCGACGAGATGTCTATGGTGGATATCAGCCTGATCCATGCGCTCCTGAAAGCGGTAAATGTTGGGACAAGGCTGATCCTTGTCGGCGATGTGAACCAGCTTCCAAGCGTTGGTCCGGGAAATGTCCTGCGGGATTTGATCGCGTCGGAGGCGTTCCCGGTTGTAAAGCTCACGAAAATCTTCCGTCAGGCGGCACAGAGTGATATTATTGTCAATGCCCATAAAATTAATGACGGCGAGATTGTCCCTCTGAATAAAAAGAGCCGCGACTTTCTGTTTATCCGCCGCGATTACCCGGCGGATATCGTAAAGGACATGATGATTCTTGTGCAGGACAAGCTTCCAAATTATGTCCACGCTGAGATGTCTGAGATTCAGATTATGACGCCGATGCGGAAGGGAGCTCTCGGGGTTGAGGTACTAAACAAACAGCTTCAGGAGAAATTCAACCCGCCTGCGCCGGATAAGCAGGAGAAGGAGTCCGGCGGAACGATATTTCGTGTGGGCGACAAGGTCATGCAGATCAAAAACAACTACCAGATCGAGTGGGAGGTTCGCAACCGATATGGGATTCCGGTGGATAAGGGCGAAGGTGTCTTCAACGGCGATACGGGAATTATCCGTTCCATCAACAGCTTTGCAGAGACGATGGAGGTGGAGTTCGATGAACGGCGGATGGCGGAGTACAGCTTTAAGCAGCTGGAGGAGTTGGAACTCGCCTACGCGATCACGATCCATAAGTCCCAGGGAAGCGAATATCCGGCGGTTGTAATCCCGGTGCACTCGGGACCGAGGATGCTGATGACGAGAAACCTGATCTACACGGCAGTGACAAGAGCAAAATCGTGCGTCTGCCTTGTCGGAATCCCTGAGGTGTTCCAGGCAATGGTGGACAATGAGACAGAGCAGAAACGGTATTCGGGTTTGAAGGATCGGATTCTTGAGATCGACACATCGATGATGTGAGAACAGGTGTATGGAGAAAGGCACTGAATAATTGCATTTAACATGAAATTCAATAAAATTCTTGATATTCTGTATCCCCGCCGCTGTCCGGTCTGCGGGGATATCATTGGCGGCTCCGGGCGGACGATCTGCCCGGACTGCATCCGTAAGCTTTCTTTTGTAAAACCGCCGATATGTAAAAAATGTGGAAAAGAAATCGAAGATGAGAGTGCGGAGTTCTGCGTGGACTGTATGCGCCATTCTCATGCCTTTGAGTACGGAATCGCCCTTTTGAATTACGACGAGACGGCGAGACACTCCATGGCGCAGATCAAGTATAACAATAAGAGGGAGTATCTGGATTTTTACGGGACAGCCCTGGCGGCGAGATATGGGCGGACGATCCGGCGGATGCGTGCAGATGCGTTGGTACCGGTGCCGGTCCATGCTACGAGGAGACGGACACGCGGATTCAATCAGGCGGAGATCCTCGCACGGGTGACAGGAAAGAAACTCGGAATCCCGGTGTTGCCGGGAATGCTGGTGAGAAATAAGAAAACACTGCCGCAGAAGGATCTCACAGCGGCGGAGCGGCTTAAGAATCTCTCCGGAGCATTTGCGGTGGGGGAGATTCCGAAAGGAATTAAGAGTGTGATCCTTGTGGATGATATTTATACGACGGGAAGTACCATCGAAGCGTGTGCCGGAGCACTGCGGGCTGCCGGGGTTGAGCGTGTGTATTTTGTTGTGATCTGCATGACCGGAGGACGATAAAGTTCTTGCGGATGACAGGAGAAATATAAATTGGAATGAATAAATATACAATCATAAGTATAGTTATGCTTGATTTTTGCATACGGTTGTGTTATAGTGGGTCTCATCAAAAAGCCTGCGGATTTGGAGAGAAACGGTAGCCACAGGTGAAAGAGGAGGAAAAATCTATGAAAAAGGTGATTGCATTAAGTATGGCGGCTGCAATGGCAGCGTCCTTATTGACAGGCTGTGGAAGCCAGACTGCGGAAACAATACCTGTAACGGCAGAGACAACAGCGGCAGAGACAACAGCAGCAGGATCAGCTGAGGCAGAAACAGCGGCTGAGACAGAGGCAGCCGGTGCGGTTAAGGTTATTGATGTTGATCTTACCGAAGAGCAGTACGCATTCGGTGTAGATAAAGACCAGCCGGAGCTTTTAGAGGATGTAAACGCATTTATCGCAAAGATTATGGAGGATGGAACCTTCGATGAGATTTGCGATAAATATTTCGGTGACGGCGAGCCGACACCGGTACAGTCCTCCGAGTATGATGCGTCCAAGGATCAGCTCGTTGTGGCGACGAACGCAGCATTTGAGCCGTTCGAGTATATGGATGGCGACAGCTATGTGGGAATTGATATGGAGATTGCGTCCCTCTTAGCTCAGGAGCTTGGACAGGAGCTTGTGGTTCAGAACATGGATTTCGATGCGGTCTGCTTATCTGTCGGTCAGCACAAATGCGATATCGCAATGGCAGGTCTGACGATCAACGAAGAGAGAACCGCATATGTTACATTCTCCGATCCGTACTATCAGGCATCCCAGAAGCTTATCACACTCGGAGATGATACGACCTTCGATAACTGCACAGATGCTGATTCTGTAGTAGAGACATTAAAGGCAAATTTAGCATCCGGCGACAAGATCGGTGTACAGCAGGGAACCACCGGCAACTATTATGTAGAAGGCAGCGAGGACTGGGGTTTTGAAGGGCTTCCGGCTGAGTGCGTATCGTATAAGAACGGTTCTCTTGCGGTTCAGGATCTCATCAACGGAAACGTGAAGTATGTGATCATCGATGCGGCACCGGCAGCAAGCATCACAAAGGCGATCAACGCTATGCAGTAATAAAACTCAGGAGAATTTTTCCGGTATATGTAAGAGGCGGGGGCAGAATTTTGATACAGCTCCCGCCTTCTTTCAAAAAACGGGAAAATTCCTCAAAGAAGAATGAATGCTGTGCTCCTTTGCGGATTCGCGCGCAGAGTACAGATCTGGAGGAAATATGGGAAACTTCGGAAGCAAATGGGACAAATTTGTACAGATATTTATTGAGAAAAACGGCTATGTAAAGGTTGTACAGGGTCTGCAGAACACGATTCTGATCGCGATAGCCGGTATGCTGATCGGTGTCCTGATCGGTACCATCATCGCAACGATCCGTGTCCTGCCGAAATACAGGACACTCCCGCGGGCTTTAAACGCGGTCTGCACCTTTTACGTCGGTCTGTTCCGCGGAACTCCAATGGTGGTGCAGCTCCTGGTGTTTTATTACGTTATGCTGCCGCTTATGAACATCAAGATGCCCGGAGTCCGCGTTGCCATGGTGGTTTTCGGCTTAAACAGCGGTGCGTACATTTCTGAGATCATGCGAAGCGGAATCCAGTCCGTAGATCCGGGACAGCTGGAAGCCGGCCGTGCGGTAGGCCTTGGATTCGGCCCGGCGATGATCAAGATCGTGATCCCACAGGCGGTAAAGAACATCCTGCCGACACTGGGCAACGAGTTTATCGCCCTGATCAAGGAGACATCCGTCGTGAGCTTCGTCGGCGCAGCGGATCTCTATGTGGCGTTCAACTACATCGGCAGCAACAGCTACGAGTTTATGGTCCCGTATCTCGTCATGGCAGCGATCTACATCGTCCTCGTCATGGTGATCTCGATCTTTGTAAAACTGATGGAAAGGAGCCTGAAGAAGAGTGATAGACGTCATTGACCTGAAAAAGAATTTTGGTAATCTGGAAGTCCTGAAAGGAATCAATGTGACCATCAACAAAGGCGATATCGTCGTGGTCATCGGTCCCTCCGGCTCCGGAAAAAGTACATTTTTAAGATGCTTAAACTGTATGGAGGATCCGACCTCCGGCAGCATCATTTTTAACGGCGTGGATATCGCTGACATGCACGTGGACATCAACATCCACCGTCGCCATATGGGAATGGTGTTCCAGCACTTCAATCTGTTCAACAACATGACTGTAATCGAGAATATCATGCTGGCACCGGTTTACGTTCGCTGTAAGGATTTAAAGAAGGCAAAGAGAAAGGGAACATTGATTTCTGACGCTCCGAAGACAAAAGCGGAGATCAAGGTACAGGCGAGAGAGGAAGCGCTTGAGCTTTTACGTCGTATCGGCCTAGAGGACAAGGCGGATGTCTATCCGTCAACGCTCTCCGGCGGTCAGAAACAGCGTGTGGCCATTGTCCGCGCTTTAGCCATGAAGCCGGATGTAATCCTTTTCGACGAGCCGACGAGTGCCCTGGACCCGGAGATGGTAGGCGAGGTTCTGGATCTCATGAAGGATCTTGCAAAGGATGGAATGACCATGGTGGTCGTTACCCACGAGATGGGATTCGCGAGAGAGGTCGCAAACCGCGTCCTATTCATGGACAACGGAAGGATTCTCGAGGAAGCTCCGCCGGAAGAGTTCTTCGCGCATCCGAAGAATGAGAGAACGAAGGAATTTTTGTCAAAAGTATTATAAATTGTATATAAAACATATATTTTTTATAAAATTATCGACAAAAAAGAAATAAAAATTTTGTATTGACTCGAAAATATGGATATGTTATAATCCAAACCAATATAACACTTCAAACCGTTGAAGCGGA
>CAVIYT010000070.1:0-7187 GCA_963646925.1 Paludibacteraceae bacterium | reverse complement strand
ACCAGAGATTTGCCCGTGGTTAGTCTGTTCCCACATCCGGCTTCCTTCAGATTCCACCTCACGATGGACACCCTTGCCTTCGGCTATATCCTTCCCACTACCAGGCGGATTCGGGACTTGCACCCGTTAGAAACGTTCGCCGCCGGGCGCACATATATAAAAACAGGAATTTTTCAGTTGGAAGATTCCTGTTTTTATTTTCATAAACAGCCAGCTAATAACTCGATAACCCGGTAAGTTCGCAAAACGTGCTTCCATCATTTACATGAACACATTGTTTTCTTTTTTTCAAGGTCTGTCCCGCAAATTTTTCAGGAAATAACTCCCGTATTCTCCATGTATAAACTCCCCGGTTTCCGTGAATCATTTTTCTATGAAAATTATTTGCGGAGGTTCTTGTCATGGCAGGATATAAGGTTGAGATCTGCGGGGTGAATACTTCTAAGCTCCCGCTTTTGACGAATGAGGAAAAGGACGACCTTTTTAGACGGATCCAGAATGGAGATACGGACGCAAGAGAGACATATATTAAGGGAAATCTGAGGCTTGTTCTGAGTGTGATCCAGAGGTTTTCGAACAGCAGTGAGAATGTGGATGATCTATTTCAGATCGGGTGTATCGGGCTGATCAAGGCTATCGATAATTTTGATCTGTCGCAGAATGTGAAGTTTTCTACTTATGCGGTGCCGATGATCCTTGGGGAGGTTCGGCGGTATCTGAGGGATAATAATTCGATCCGGGTGAGCAGGTCGCTTCGGGACACGGCTTACAAGGCGCTTTCGGCGAGGGAGATGCTTACGAAGAGAAATCTGCGGGAACCTACGATCATGGAGATTGCGGATGAGGTTGGGATTTCCAAGGAGGAGATCACTTATGCGATGGACGCGATCCAGAGTCCGGTGAGTCTTTATGAGCCGGTTTATACGGACGGTGGGGATCCGCTTTGTGTGATGGATCAGATCAGTGATAAGAAGAATCGGGAGGAGAATTGGGTGGAGCAGCTTTCGCTTAGTGAGGCGATGAAGAGGCTGCCGGCCAGAGAGAAGAGGATTATTGATATGAGGTTTTTTGAGGGGAAGACACAGACGGAGGTGGCGGGGGAAGTTGGGATCAGTCAGGCGCAGGTGTCTAGGCTGGAGAAGAATGCGTTGAAGAGTATGAGGAATTATTTGGATTAGATATTGGCGAAAGGGACGCGCCGACCTGCCTTTGAATCCGGACACTCATGGATTTTAGGGGCGGTTCCAAAGGCAGGTCGGCGCTGGGAATTGGCTATTCTAAAAGGCTTTCATATATCTCTCGGTCAAAGTCCTTAAACACATTAAAGATCACTTTTTTTACACTTGTTTTTCGGTTCATTTCTTCCTTTACGGTAGTTACAGCTATTTTGGCCGCTTCCTCGTTTGGGAAGTGGAATTCACCGGTGGAGATGCAGCAGAAGGCGACGCTTTCTAAGTCGTGTTCTGCTGCGAGGCGCATGCAGGATCGGTAGCAGGAGGCCAGGGTGTTTTTGTCCTGTTCCGTCAGGGAGCCCATGACGATGGGGCCGACGGTGTGGAGGACATATTTGCAGGGCAGATTGTAGGCTTTTGTGAGTTTGGCCTGGCCTGTGGGTTCTTCGTGGCCCTGGGTCTTCATAATCGCGGTGCACTCCAGGCGCAGTTCGATTCCGGCAAAGCTATGGATGGCATTGTCGATGCAGCGGTGGTTTGGTACGTAGCATCCGGTCATTCCGCCGTTGGCTGCATTGACGATGGCGTCGCATCGCAGTGTCGTGATATCTCCCTGCCAGATGTAGAGGCCGTCCTGGATCGGGGTCAGGTCTGCAAGGTCTGTGATTCCTTTTGACTCTGTCTCGGCCTGCAGGTAGGCGTCCTGGATCTTCAGGAATTCTTCGCTGCAGGGTTTCGGCTCCCGGACATTCATCAGGGCGCTGAGAAGTGTTTTCTGGCCGCCTGCGTCCCTGGGGACGGAGAGGTTTCTGTACTCCGGTTCTTCGGATATTAACTCACGGATCAAATATTGTCTTCTTTCGCTCTGATTCATGTCACACCCGGTAATTGCTGAATTTTCAGGCTCTTCTCACTGCTTCTGCAGTTTTTCGTATTACATGTTTTACGCCTATTCTGTTCCCAGACAGACGGCTGGTTCAGCAATTACCTTACTCCCTTCTTATATCTTTCTTAGAATTCGTACGGCGGATTTCCGGAGAAGTCCGCGATCACGCCATGAGCATCTTTCAGGTAGAATACCTCGAAAATCGGGTTCTCGGCTGTCTGGTACTGGCCTTTTACGATCGGGTTTGCGATGCACATTTCTTTTGCTGCCATGTTGTTCTCAAATACGGCTGTTCCGTGGAGACGGATCCATGCGTATTCCGGGCTTGAGACAGAGATCTCGATCTCCGGATTTGTCTGCATGTCTTTGTAGACGTCTTTCTGGTTGTTTGTGCAGAACCATAATTTTCCGTCCATCTCTCCAGCGAACATGAACGGGCGGCATTTTGCCTTTCCGTCGCGTCCCACCGTTGCCAGGTACTGTACCGGGTTTGCCTGTAAAAATTCTACTACTTTCTTCATTTTGAATACCTCCATCATACAATATTTTTTTGTTTCTGTGAACTGGTTGCAATTTCCTTTTGACGATATTATAATAAATCCATAACGACATTTTGGGAAGTAAGCACAATATTGTGCTGTAGTTACCAAATAGAAACTATTGATAAAATAAGGTTTTATATATCCAATGGAGGTAATTCATGCAGACAATTTCTTTATCCGACCTCCCCGCATGCCCGGTGGAGACAACTTTGACGCTGATCAGTGATAAATGGAAGGTCCTGATCCTGCGGGATCTCATGAACGGGACGATGCGGTTTGGGGAATTAAAGAAGTCCATCGACCACGTCTCCCAGAAGGTCCTGACCGCCCAGCTCCGCCAGATGGAGGACAGCGGGCTGCTTACAAGAACGGTATACGCGGAGGTTCCGCCGCGGGTGGAATATACGCTGACGCCGCTCGGGTACAGCCTGAAGCCGATCATGGATGCTATGTGGGCTTGGGGGGAACATTATAAGGAGCAGTTAAAGGAAGCTCAGGAATAGGAGTGGCCTAAAACCTCAACCGTTACCCATACTTTTCCAAGCCCTGCATATATCGCTCGATATTCAAAATAATATTCCGCTGATCAGCAGACATTTATATGAATTCAATTAGTTCCTGCAAGTATTCATTTTTTATAATTAACTATCGACATCTTTCATTAAGCACATAATAATAAAAAGACGTTTTTGCATCGATATCAACGAATATCTCACCTGCAAAAACGTCTTTTTCCTATCTTTCTTAAATTCTATCTTTTCTATGCTTTTCCAGCACTAAAATCTCCTTACTTCGCTATCTCCCCATATCTTGTCAGCAGTTCCATATAGAAGTCGATGCTGTCCGCCAGCTCTTCCACACCGGTAAACTCGTTTGCGGCATGAACATGGTGGTCTTCTCTCGCATAGACCGTTGAGAAGCGGTATACGCGGTCGCTCATATCATAGACGAATCTCGCGTCTGTTCCGCCGAGCATCATCTCCGGGCACGGGATCACATCGCCGTAGATCTTGCCGCTAATCTCAACGAGAAGGTCTTTGATGGCACCGTCATACAGGGATGTCGGGGACGCGTTGCTACCTTTGAGAACGCGCACTTCCATCTCATCCGGCACGATGTCTTCCAGATGTTTCTTTACGCTCTCAACGGTATCTCCGGTGAGGATACGGCTATTTACAACGGCTGTGACCTTCGCCGGAAGGATGTTCGCCTGGGCAGATCCTGAGAGCATGGTCGGAACAACGGTGGTGTGGAACATGGCATCAAGCGCCGGATCTTTCTTGAAGTACGGAACCAGCTTTTCCAGGTTCTCATCCGGGTTCTCAAGAAGCTTTGCAAGCTCCGGATTTTCCTTCGCCATGTACGGCGCAAGAACCTCAAACCGGCGGCGGATCGTATCCGTCACGCGGTATGGCATCGGGTTCTCCTGGATCGCGATCAATGCCTTTGCGATCATGGTCGTCGCGAAGTTCTCACCCGGGCGGCTGGAATGTCCGCCTTTTGCGGTGTAGGAGAGTTCGAAATCCACATATCCTTTTTCGCAGAGACCGATGGTGCAGAGTCCTTTATCGTCGATTCCGTAATCGCTTCCCGGGCGGACTCCGCCGCCTTCATCTAAGACAGCACCGAAGCGGATCCCTGTTCCGCGGAGTGTCTCCGCCGGGATATTTCCGCCTGCAACTTCTTCCATATATCCATAGGAGAGGTAAAGGTCATAGTCCGGCTCATATCCTTTTTCCAGAAGTGCCTCAACGGCTTCCAGCTGTCCGATCAGGTTGCTCTTGCAGTCACTGGATCCGCGGCCCCAGATTTTTCCGTCCGCAATGGTTCCTGAGTATGGCGGATATGTCCACTTTTCGAGGTCACCTTCCGGGACAACGTCCTGGTGCGCCATTAAGAGAAGCGGCGCCGCGCCGGACTTTCCGTTTCCTTTCCAGTGATAGAGAAGTCCCGCCTGGCCGGTGTGCTCCAGGGTCAGGTGTTTATGTACTAACGGGTATATTTCCTTTAAATACTCGTGGAACGCCTCAAATTTTGTGTAATCAGTCAGTGAATTGTCCGCGTTTGATAAGGTCGCAAAGCGCACTGCACCGGCGAGGTGTTCCGCGCTGATCTGCGGATCGATCGTGTGTTTTCCCATGTGTCTCTTCTCCTTTGCTGTCGAATTCTAGTTGTCCTGTAATTTTGCTACGGCAGATCTTAGTCTGTGCCTATTATGACACTTGACACTGACTTCAACGGCTTATCCGTATCTGTCCCAAACTTTGCACCAGTTTCAACTATTTAAGATCTCTGGCGGCTTTGCCTACTGCATAGTTATTTCTTATTCTGCCTTTTTCTCCGCCTTCTCGCTCATAGCCTTGGAGTTTACGATCACACGCAGGTGGGAACCTTCGCCGCATTTGCCTTTTTCATCGTTCACTTCAATATCGAACCAGAGTTTTCTTCTCTCGATGCTGCGGAGTTTCGCGGTTGCTGTCACTTTCATGCCCACCGGTGTCGGTGCCAGATGGCGGCAGCGGATCTCCGCTCCAACAGTCGTCTGTCCCTCTTCCAGATAAGCTTTTGCCAGCTCTAACGCCGCGTCCTCCATCAGGGCTACCATGTTCGGGGTTGAGAGGATCTTGGAACCGGCGCTGCCGATGCGCTTTGCGGTCATATCATCGGTGACCGTCCATGTGAGACTGTAGGTCGGCGCGTAGAGGTCCGCCTTGTCAGCCAGAATTGCGGCAACAGCTGTGCATGCCGGGCAGTCACAGAATCTTGCGCCTTCTGCTTTGATCTTCTTCGCGTGGTCTTCGATTCCTGCTGCCTTCTCCGCGCCGAAGATCTTCTTTCCGTCCTCAGATCCGGCGAAAGCGATCAGACCGTCGATCGGGATAATATCTGCCGCGATCTCCTCGATCAATGCCTTTGCCGCCTCGTCCTGTTTTTCTGTATTGACAGCCGCAAGCCAGTTGTTTGCTGCTTCCTTTGCCTCCGCGCAGCAGGACGGCGCGTCCACAAGTGCTTTTACTTTCTCGATCATTGCTTCTGTTTTGTTCATCGTTTATTCCTCCGTTCTTTTCTTTCAGGTACAGTCCTGCTCCCATTCTATCGCATGTATTTCGAAAATACAATCAAATTTTCTTCCAATTTTCAGACCTTTTATCGATATTGAGATTTTTTCTCTTAAAATATCCATATCAACTTGCAGCATTCCCACTGCCTAATCACAATATCCATATCACCCCACAGCAATCCTACTGTCAAGTCACAAAGATCCTGAATCTCTTCACAGCCCCTTCCTAGGTTCACAGTTCTTCTCTGCTGCATGCCTGCAGCTGATGTTCATGCTCGTACTTCTCCTTCGTCGCAAGCCCGCCGCGGATATGGCGCTCCGCCTTGTTGATATCCAGAACCACTCTCGCCTGCGCCGCCAGGGACGGATCGATGTGGATCAGTCTGTCCGTCACATCCTTGTGCACCGTACTTTTCGATATCCCAAACCGTTTCGCTGTCTGCCTCACGGTCGCATTCTCATCAATAATATAGTTCGCGATCTGGATCGCCCGCTCTTCAATATATTCCTTCATAAGGGCTGCCCCTCAATGATATTTTTACCATCTTATTACAGGATCTGAGAATTTATGCGGGCAAGATCTCTATCCGGTACTTTATCACATTCCGCACCGAACACGGCTGCCTGCGGCAATCTGCAGCTGTGCTCGAATATGCAAAAACTTCCGGGCTGAGAGAAGAGTTCCTTAAACTCCATGTTCCCCTGTCCGGAAGTTCCTTTATCTTATTTTTTCTTCACCATACACCGCTTCTTAAAGAAAGCGATCCCATAGCAGAGAATCTCATCATAGTCATCCTCATACTCTTTCTCGTACATCCGCGCATCGATCTGGTGCAATGCCGCGTCACAGGTCTCTTCCATCTTTTCCAGTGTCCTCGTATATTTTGCCTCAAAAACCGCCACCCTGGCATTGATCACATCATAGACAACGACATCACTTCGGCCTTCCCCGTGCTCCTTATTCGAGTCTACCATATATCCGGCCCCAGTAAAGATTCCAGCAAGGAATGCATGATAAAAGTCTTCCCTGTAGTCATGATAGCTGATCGTTCTGCGCAGCAGCCCATTCATTTCCTTTGTGATTCTCTCATTGTCCCCGCTCCAGACAGCATTAAACAGCTCATTTCTGTTCCATGTCTTTGCGCTGTCATCAAACCAGCGGATCACGGTCGTCTCGAAGATCTCCTTTATCTCCGCGTTTGGAATCATGAGCGCCGTCGCGCCTTCCGGTATTTCACCTGCAAGATCCTTCTCGCGGACCTTTGTCAGATATCCCGTCAGGTAAAGGATACTCCAGAGATTATCTTCCGAAGAATGCAGATAATCATATGTCAGTCCTTCGTCCACGCGCTGGACAATATATCCGCCGGATAACAGAATTTCCAGTTTTTTCGTAATATTGCTGCCCGCATAGTCGATGAAGGAGCGGATGATCGCGTTGTCACTGGTATTTTTCCAGTAGCTCGCAGGTTTTGCCTTGGGATTGCGCTGCAGGTCCAGCACATAATTCATGACATCCCACGGGC
>CAVIYT010000069.1:0-5259 GCA_963646925.1 Paludibacteraceae bacterium | reverse complement strand
CAAAACCTTTAATATGTAACTATCCAAAAGGGGAGTAGTTCAAATGCACTGTCAACAATCGCGGCGGAAACGTCTGGTGGTGCATACCGGTAAAATGGTAACGAGACTTTTTGCAGAGAGAAATTCCTGCAGAAAGTCTTTTTTTTTGTTATACAAAGGTTTCAAAGTCTGGACTCCGACGCAAGCTTGCTTGCAGGAGGAGTTCTGACCTTGAAACCTGCCAAAACATGAGTAAGTAGCCATTTTTCGAAGAAAAATGAGCGGATTACGAATGTTTTGAGGATCGTGGAGCACGAAGTGCGGAGCGAGCCGGTATAACAGCATAAAAAGGCGGACTGTAAAATTTCTCGGAATCCATTGACAGGGAAAGTGAAATCCCTGCACATACTATCTTCAAGGAGGACTTTTATGGAATTTTTATGGAACGGACTGTTATCAGTCACCTGGCAGCAGATCGTCATGTACGCGGTGGGAATCCTGCTCATCTATCTCGCAATCGAGAAGGACTATGAACCGGCACTTCTTTTGCCGATGGGATTCGGCGCGATCCTCGTGAACCTGCCGTCCAGCGGCGTCTTGAATCAGGTCATGGAGGGTGTCGGGGAGGTTGAAGGCATCATCGAGTGGCTGTTCAACGTGGGCATCGGTGTCTCCGAGGCATTCCCACTCTTACTTTTCATCGGAATCGGCGCGATGATCGACTTCGGTCCACTGCTCTCAAATCCGAAGATGTTCCTCTTCGGCGCAGCATGTCAGTTCGGTATTTTCTTCACGATCTTCGCAGCCACATTATTAGGCTTTGATATCAAGGACGCAGCGTCCATCGGCATTATCGGTGCAGCGGACGGACCGACCTCGATCCTCGTCTCCCAGGTATTAAAGTCCAACTATATCGGACCGATTGCGGTTGCCGCCTACTCCTATATGGCGCTCGTTCCGATCATCCAGCCGATCGCGATCAAGGCATGTACGACAAAGAAGGAGCGGATGATCCGTATGCCGTACCAGCCGGGAAAGGTGAGCCGCTTTACAAGGATCGCGTTCCCGATCATCGTGACATTCGTAGCGGGCTTTGTAGCTCCGGCATCGGTTGCCCTCGTCGGATTCCTGATGTTCGGTAATCTGATCCGTGAGTGCGGATGCCTGAACAGCCTGTCAGAGACGGCACAGACGACTCTCGCGAACCTGATCACCCTGCTTCTGGGAATCACGATATCCTTCTCCATGCGTGCAGAGCAGTTCGTAAATCCCCAGACGATCATGATCATGGCATTAGGTCTTGTTGCATTTGTCTTCGACTCCGTCGGCGGTGTCCTTTTCGCGAAATTTATCAATCTGTTCAGCAAGAACAAGGTAAACCCGATGGTCGGGGCTGCCGGAATCTCCGCATTCCCGATGTCTGCCCGCGTCATCGAGAAAATGGGAGTCGCGGAGGACTCAACGAACCATCTTCTGATGCACGCGATCGGCGCGAATGTTTCCGGTCAGGTTGCCTCAGCGGTTGCCGGTGGAATCGTACTCGGATTCTTTATGTAGGAGGTTTTGGAATATGAACGCAAATACAATACTCGCTTTAGGAATCATGTGGAAAGGAATGCTGGGAATCTTAATCGTTATGCTGATTCTGGCTGTGGCTGTGTACCTGCTCACGAAAGTGGGAGCGCACTGAATCTCTACAACTGTGCAGTAACGATGGTACTTTATCCGTTAGCAATCATGACCGGCGGCTACAGCACCAAAACCGTATTTAAGGTCGGAATGATTCCGGCAGTTGTGCGTGGAATTTTCCACACTTGTTGTTATGACCATGTTCCCGATCTGACAGATATTCAGCTCACCATCCCGCCGGCCATGCCGCTTGCGGTACACATGGAGAGGACGGAGAGGAGACGGTTTGTGTCCGCTGTGATGCTGTCCTTCTGGGCGAGGGACATGAGATATAAAAACAGAAAATAGAGTACTCCGAGGACCAGGCCCCAGAAAAAGCGCCTGGTCCTCATTGTCTTTCCGGCGAGGACGCCGCCGAAGAAGCAGGAGAGGACATAGACCGCACAGACGGCGAGATTCACCTGATTTTCCGGGAGACGGAATTTAAAGAGAGCGAAGGACAGGGCCGCAAGGAGAATGCCGGAGAGGATATAGGTGACGATCAGGGCGCGGATCATGCGCCATACCGGATTTGTCTGCATGAGGAAGCTCCTTTCTTAATATAGGAATGTGAATGTGTTCCATACAGGATATGTAGGGAATGGCCATGCATATGCATGATAGAACTTGTCCTGTGCTTTGCGTGTTTGCAAGCCTACGGGTGCAATCCCAGACTGGCGGTCATGCGTCCCAAAAGCTGTCAGAAGTAGATTTTGCGGGCAAAAAGCGAAGATCTGCCCCCGGTTTCCTGCATTGCACCAATAAAATTCGTTGCATAATAGAAAATCGTATGGTATAATTTCATTTAAATTCGGGGTTTTATGCCTTGATAAAGAGAACAGGAGGAGATGACACCATGAAGCATGTAAAGACTTTAAGTTCCAACACATTAAAGAACAGCATGAAGAAGGGCGGCTGCGGCGAATGCCAGACATCCTGCCAGTCTGCATGTAAAACATCCTGCACAGTAGGAAACCAGAGCTGTGAAAACAGCAACCGCTAATGCGGGGCTTCGTATAAACGGAAGTTTTTAAAGAGACCCCTACGGTCGTATGATTGTAGGGGCTATTTCTTGTCATCAAAAAATTGTAATTTAGACAGTAGGAGAAAGTAAGTTTTGATTCATCAGTATATAAATAATGGATACCACATTGTTCTGGACGTAAACAGCGGATCCGTTCACTCCGTGGACGCGCTGCTCTACGATGCCGTAGAAGTTCTCGCGAAGATCGTCCCGGACATGGAAAAACCGATGCCGCTTACGGAAGACCAGAAAAAAGCGGTGAGAGATGCTTTCGTCTGTAAGTACTCTGCGGAGGACATCGAGGACGCGCTCTCCGATATTCAGGAGCTCATCGACGCGGAGGAGTTGTTCGCTGCGGATATTTACAAAGATTATGTGATCGATTTCAAGAAACGCCAGACGGTGGTAAAGGCACTCTGCCTCCACATCGCCCATGACTGCAACCTTGCCTGCAAGTACTGCTTCGCGGAGGAAGGCGAGTACCATGGACGCCGCGCCCTCATGAGCTTTGAGGTCGGAAAGAAAGCACTGGACTTCTTAATTGCAAATTCCGGAAACCGGATCAACCTCGAGGTGGATTTCTTCGGCGGCGAGCCGCTTATGAACTGGAACGTTGTAAAACAGCTCGTGGAATACGGACGTTCTCAGGAGAAGGAACACAATAAGAAATTCCGCTTCACCTTGACAACAAACGGCGTGCTCTTAAACGACGAGATCATGGAATTCTGCAACAGGGAAATGAGCAACGTGGTCTTAAGCCTTGACGGACGTCCGGAAGTCAATGACCGGATGCGCCCGTTCCGGAACGGCAAGGGAAGCTATGAGCTTATTGTTCCAAAATTCCAGAAATTCGCGAAATTCCGTGGGGAGAAAGACTATTTCGTCCGCGGAACCTTCACAAGAAACAACCTGGACTTCGGAAACGATGTTCTTCACTATGCGGATCTCGGCTTCGATAAACTTTCCATGGAGCCGGTTGTTGCAGCTCCGGAAGAGCCGTACTCCATCCGTGAGGAAGATCTTCCGCAGATCATGGACGAGTACGACAGACTTGCAAAAGAGTTCGTAAAGCGCGAGAAAGAGGGAAGAGGATTCAAGTTCTTCCACTTCATGCTCGACTTAAGCCAGGGACCGTGCGTTGCGAAACGTCTGTCCGGCTGCGGTTCAGGAACTGAGTACCTTGCGGTAACTCCGTGGGGCGACTTATATCCGTGTCACCAGTTCGTAGGAAACGAAGAGTTCCTGCTCGGAAACGTGGATACCGGCGTTGTCAACACGAAGGTCCGCGACGAGTTCAAGCTCTGCAACGTATACGCGAAAGAAAAATGCAAAAACTGTTTTGCAAGATTCTACTGCAGCGGCGGATGCGCGGCGAATTCCTTCAACTTCCACGGCTGTATCACAGACGCATATGATATCGGATGCGAGATGCAGAAAAAACGTATCGAGTGTGCAATTATGATCCGCGCCGCTTTAGCAGAGGACGAGGAAAACAACTAAATCGATCGTAGCGGTCAGAGGCGGAAAGCCCTGGGCTGTTATTATAATGATGAAGGAGACGTGCCTAAAAGCGCGGGATCCGGATTCGAGGGGGAAAAGCCTTTTGACCCCGAAATCATATCAAGAAGGAGATTTTATCATGAAGAGCAACAAAGGAAAAGGACTGCTCGGCCTCCTGGGACTGCTCGTTGTGCTCGGTATCTTCGGATTCTTCGGCTATGATACTCTTCAGAAGAGTAAGTTAGTCACCGATGAGAACGGCGTAACCTCCCAGAATGGCGGAATCAAGCTCGGTCTGGATCTGGCGGGCGGTGTCAGCATTACCTACCAGGCGAAGGAGGAAAATCCGAGCGCCGAGGATATGTCCGATACCCAGTACAAGCTGCAGCAGAGAGTCCAGAACTACAGCTCTGAGGCAGAGGTCTACCAGGAAGGCGGAAATCGTATCAATGTCGACATTCCGGGTGTCACAGACGCAAACAAGATCCTGGAAGAACTCGGAAAACCGGGCTCCTTACAGTTTTACGACGAAAACTGGAATGTCGTGCTGGAGGGAACAGATGTGGCTTCCGCAAAAGCCGTAATTTACAAGGACGATAAGACAAACGCGAACAACTATGAGGTAGCCCTCACATTTACGGATGAAGGCTCCCAGAAATTCGCGGAGGTGACTGCCGCAAATGTCGGAAAGAAGATTGCGATCGTTTATGATAACGTGATGTACTCCAATCCGACCGTACAGCAGGCCATCACAGGCGGACAGGCATCTATCTCGGGAATGTCTTCTTACGAGGAAGCTGAGAATCTTGCCTCCACGATCCGTATCGGTTCCCTTTCCCTGGAACTGGAAGAACTCCGATCCAACGTTGTAGGCGCGAAGCTCGGACAGGAAGCGATTACAACAAGCTTAAAGGCCGGCGTCATTGGCTTCGGGATCGTATGTGTATTCATGATCGTTGTTTACCTCATTCCGGGTTTTGCGGCATCTCTCGCACTCTGCCTCTATGTGGCATTGATGCTGATTCTGCTCGCGGCCTTTGAGGTTACATTAACACTTCCGGGTATTGCCGGTATCATCCTGTCCATCG
>CAVIYT010000068.1:0-23789 GCA_963646925.1 Paludibacteraceae bacterium | reverse complement strand
GCGGCGGGAATCCATCTTGTCATCGCGACCCAGCGTCCGTCCGTCAACGTCATCACAGGCGTCATCAAGGCGAACGTGCCGTCACGAATCGCATTCTCTGTTGCGTCTGGCGTGGATTCGAGAACGATCCTCGACATGAACGGCGCGGAGAAACTGTTAGGAAACGGCGATATGCTGTTTTATCCGTCCGGCTATCCGAAGCCGCTGCGTGTGCAGGGCGCTTTCGTATCGGACGGCGAGGTATCAAATGTAACCGAGTTCTTGAAAGAACAGAACGAGGATGCAGGATATAACACGGAAATCGAGAAAAAGCTGACCCAGTCCTCCTTCGGTGGAGGTTCCGGCGGACAGAATGAGCGGGACGCATTGTTTACCGATGCGGGCAAGTTCATTATTGAAAAGGATAAGGCGTCGATCGGCATGCTGCAGAGGATGTTCAAGATCGGCTTTAACCGCGCGGCCCGGATCATGGATCAGCTTGCAGAAGCCGGTGTTGTAGGTGAGGAAGAAGGAACGAAGCCAAGGAAGATCTTAATGTCCATGGAAGAGTTCGAGGAATTTCTGGAAGCAGGTTACTAGAGACTAGGGCAGCTTTGAGAATAAAATGGCTGCCGTCTGCGAACACGCAGGTCCACTGAAATGTTATGCTACTACAAAAGGAGGATACCGATTATGAAGACCGATATCGAGATTGCGCAGGAGACAAAGATGCTCCCGATTACCACCGTTGCGTCCCAGTATGGAATCACTGAGGACGATCTGGAACTTTACGGAAAGTACAAGGCAAAGATCTCCAATGAGCTCTGGCAGGAGATCAAGGACAGACCGGATGGAAAACTCGTTCTGGTGACAGCCATCAACCCGACCCCGGCAGGAGAGGGAAAGACGACCACCAGTATCGGACTTGCACAGGCGATGACGAAATGCGGAAAGAAGGCACTGCTTGCGCTCCGTGAGCCGTCCCTGGGACCGTGCTTTGGAATCAAGGGCGGAGCTGCCGGCGGCGGATATGCCCAGGTCGTTCCGATGGAGGACTTAAACCTTCATTTTACTGGTGATTTCCATGCGATCACAACGGCGAACAACCTTTTAGCCGCTCTGTTAGACAACCACATCCAGCAGGGAAATGCCCTGGGAATCGACCCGAGACAGATCCTCTGGAAGAGATGTCTCGATATGAACGACCGTGTGCTGAGAAACGTGGTTGTGGGACTCGGTGCAAAGGCGGATGGATTTGTCCGTGAAGACCACTTTGTGATCACCGTTGCGTCTGAAATCATGGCGATACTCTGTCTGGCAACCGATATGAAGGACTTAAAGGAACGTCTCGGAAAGATCATCGTAGCATATAATTTTGCGGGAGAACCGGTGACAGCGAAGGACCTCAACGCCGTTGGTTCCATGGCAGCACTCTTAAAGGATGCCATCAAGCCGAATATGGTCCAGACCTTAGAGCACACGGGCGCTCTTGTACACGGCGGACCGTTCGCGAATATCGCCCACGGCTGCAACAGCGTCATGGCGACGAGAACTGCCTTAAAGCTTGCTGACGTGGCGATCACAGAGGCTGGTTTCGGCGCGGATCTCGGCGCGGAGAAATTCTTTGATATCAAGTGCCGCAAGGCAGGTATCCATCCGGATGCGGTCGTTCTCGTAGCTACCGTCCGCGCGTTAAAGTACAACGGCGGAGTCCCGAAGGACCAGCTCTCTGAGGAGAACCTTGACGCGTTAAAGAAAGGTATCGTAAACCTGGAGAAACATATCGAGAATATCCAGAAATACCATGTTCCGGTAGTCGTAACCTTAAACTCCTTCCTCACAGACACCGAGGCAGAGTATGAGTTTATCCGGAACTTCTGCGAGGAGAGAGGCTGTGAGTTCGCATTGTCCGAGGTATGGGCAAAGGGCGGCGACGGCGGAATCGACCTGGCAAAGAAGGTATTAAACACCTTAGAGACAAAGAAGAGTGATTTTGCTCCGTTATATCCGGACGAGATGGGAATTTCCGAGAAGATCGAGACCATCGCGAAGGAGATCTACGGCGCGGGCAGCGTAAGCTACTCTCCGGCGGCAAAGAAAGCTATCGCGAAGATCACAGAGATGAGATTCGGCGATCTTCCGGTCTGCATGGCAAAGACCCAGTATTCCTTATCCGACGACCAGAAGAAGCTTGGACGTCCGGAAGGATTTGACCTGACCGTGCGCGACGCCTATGTATGCGCGGGCGCAGGTTTCGTGGTTGCCCTCACGGGTTCCATCATGACCATGCCGGGACTTCCGAAGAAGCCGGCTGCGGACAATATCGACGTGGACGAGAACGGAAAGATCACAGGATTATTCTAAAAGCATAATAAAAGATCAACAGGCGGGCGCTTTTGTTCCCGCCTGTGTGGGTTATAGGAAAGGATGACGACAGTGGTAATTGGAGATTGGTTAAAACGCATGAAATATGATCTGGTTTCCGGAAATCTGGACCAGAATGTGGATGAAGTGATCTATGATTCGAGAAAGGCGAGACCGGATTCCGTATTCGTGTGCATCCAGGGCAGTACCAGGGATTCCCACGAGTTTATTCCGGACGTGTTAAAGGCTGGCTGTAAGGTACTTGTAGTGGAAAAAGAGGTTGAGGTACCGGCGGACGTGACTGTGATCCGTGTGGAGAACGGAAGACTTGCTTTAGCGGAACTCTCTGCAGCGAGATTCGGATATCCGGCGGAGAAGCTGATCACCATCGGCATCACCGGAACAAAGGGAAAGACTACGACGAGCTATATGATCAAGGCGGTCTTAGAGGCCGCCGGAAAGAAGACAGGACTCATCGGAACGAACGGCGCTGTGATCGGAGATGAAAAATTCCCGACCTCCAATACGACGCCGGAATCCTATGTGGTACAGGAATACTTCCACAAAATGGTGGAAGCAGGCTGTGAGTGCTGCGTGATGGAGGTCTCCTCCCAGGCGCTGATGCTGCACAGAGTCGGCGGGATCGTGTTCGATTACGGCCTGTTCACAAACATTTCCCCGGACCATATTGGACCGAAGGAACATAAGAGTTTCGAGGAGTATCTTTTCTATAAATCAAGACTCCTTACGGTCTGCAAGACAGGTGTCGTGAACCGTCTGACGGACCACTATGACGAGATCATAAAGGACGCGTCCTGCAGACTTGTCACATATGCCCTTGACGGAAAGGCGGATTTCACAGGAGATGACATTCACTATGCGTCAGACCACGACTTTGTCGGCATCGAATTCTCCATCCACGGTCCGCTCGACGGAAGAGTCCGTGTGGGAATGCCGGGCAAATTCAACGCGGATAACGCCTTGGCAGCTCTGGCTGTGTGCTCTCTGGCACTTTCCGGCGGAAGCGGGGAGCTTGATGAGAATACAAAACAGGCGGTTCTCGGTTCTCTCGAGAATGTCCGTGTGGATGGCCGTATGGAGATCGCCTATGTATCGAAGAAGTGCAGCGTGATTGTGGATTACGCCCACAACGCAGTTAGCATGGAGAGCCTGCTCACGACACTGAGGGATTACCATCCGAAGCGCTTGGTCTGCGTATTCGGCTGCGGCGGAAACCGCGCGAAGGACCGCAGATATTCCATGGGTGAGATCGGCGGAAAGATGGCGGATCTCTGCATTATCACGGCAGACAACCCGCGGTTTGAGAAAAACGAGGATATTATTAAGGATATCGAAGTGGGTCTCGCGAAGACAGACGGAAAGTATATCGTGATCCCGGATAGACGGGAAGCGATCTTTTCCGCGATCCACAACGCCGAGGAAGGAGACATGATCGCCATCATCGGAAAAGGCCACGAGGACTATCAGGAGATCGAGGGAGTGAAGCATCATTTCCTTGACAGGGAGGTAGTCGAAGAAGCGGTAAGGGAGATTGGAAAGTAATGGAAAACGTAAGTGTTCAGGACATCGTCCTTGCGACGGGAGGCGTACTGCTTTCCGGTAACGGCGGTGCCATGTTAAATAAGATCCGCCTGGATTCCAGACAGGTGGAGTCCGGGGACCTTTTCGTGCCGATCATCGGTGAGAAGGTGGACGCGCATAAATTTTTAGGTCAGGTCGCCGAGAAAGGCGCCGGCGCGGTGCTCACAAGCGAACATAACGAGAAGACGGCAGAGATGGAGGAGACTTCCTGCGCTTGGATCGCGGTGAATGACACGAAAAAGGCACTCCAGGCTGTGGGACACTACCTCAGAAAGCGCCTGACACTGCCCATCGTCGGTGTCACAGGAAGTGTGGGAAAGACCACAACGAGGGAGATGATCGCGGCGGCTCTCTCAGCGCGGTTCCATGTATACAAGACTCCGGGAAACAGCAACAGCCAGGTTGGCGTTCCGATCACTGTCTCCGAGATCACAAAGAAAGACGAGATCGGCGTTTTAGAGCTTGGAATGAGTGAGCCGGGTGAACTCACCGTGATCGCCCAGATCGCGAAGCCGGATGTGGCGGTGATCACAAACATCGGCATCACCCACATTGAACAGCTGGGATCCCGCGAGAACATCTACAAAGAGAAGATGACGATCCAGGACGGACTTTCCGACGGCGGCGTTCTAGTCTTAAACGGCGATGACGATATGCTGCAGAAGACAAAGGGAAAAGCCGGCGTGAAGACGGTCTACTACGGAACCGGGGAAAACTGCGATTACCGGGCGGTGGATCTCGTTCTCACGGACGGAAAGGCTGAGTTTACGGCTGTCCATGAAGGAAAGACACAGAAGATCCGCTTAAATGTCATGGGCATGCACAACGTGATGAATGCCATGGCGGCCATCGCGGTCTGCTGTGAGCGCGGCATGACTATGGCGAAGGCGGCGGAAGGACTTTTGACCTTCCACGGCTTTAAACACCGCCAGCAGGTCTACGCCGACGGAAGATTTACGGTGATGGATGACTCCTACAACGCGAGCCCGGCATCCATGAAGGCGGCACTGGATGTGTTTAAGGGACTCACGGGAAAACGCCATATTGCTGTTCTTGCGGATATGAAGGAGTTAGGTGAAAATTATCTGGCTTACCACAGGGAAGTCGGCGAGTACGCGGCAAATTCCGGCATGGACCTCGTTGTGACGCTCGGTGAGGCAAGCAAGTGCCTTGCGGAAGGCGTCCGCGCGGTGAAGGAGATTCCGGTGGTGGAATTTTTAGACCGCGAAGAAATGGTAAACTATCTGGAGAAGGAAGTCCGGGACGGAGACTGCGTTCTCTTTAAGGGATCCAACTCCATGGGGCTTTCCGCTGTAGCAGATCAATTTGCGGAGATGGCAGGAAAGTAGAAAGCAGAAGGGAGGGATCCGAGATTGGAACAATACGCGGACATCATCATTGATCTTTCAGTAAAAAACGTGGACCGGATCTTCCAGTACCGGATCCCGGACCGTCTGAAAGAACTTGTAAAGCCTGGAGTTCAGGTAATTATTCCTTTTGGAAAGGGAAATATCGAGCGAAAGGGAATCGTGGTGGGTCTCTCAAAGGAGACAGATTATGATCCGGAAAAGATGAAGGAACTTCTGGATGTGGAGACGGGCGCTGTCCCGATCCGCACCCAGATGATCTGCCTGGCGTTCTGGATGAAGGACCGCTATGCCACCACGATGAACCAGGCGTTAAAGACGGTTCTTCCCGTAAAAGCAAAGGTCACACCGAGGGAAGAGCGTGTGATCGTCTCTTTAAAACCGAGGAGTGAGATCGAGACACTGCTTGTGGAAGCGGAGAAGAAGAAATACCGGGCGCGGATACGGCTTTACCGGGCACTCTTGGAGAACGAGGAGCTGCCTTTAAAGCTGACCTCCGAAAAACTCGGCATCACGGCGGCGATGCTGAAACCGCTGGCAGAAAAAGAGATCATTGACCTGAAAGTGGTAAGAAAAGAACCGGGAGCGGGAAGAAATTTCCCGTCTGCCGGAAATATCGCGCTGAATGAGGAACAGAGACAGGCGGCGGAGACCGTAATCAGGGACTATGAGTCCGGGCTGCGGAATACCTACCTGCTCTATGGAATCACAGGAAGCGGAAAGACGGAAGTCTATATGGAACTCATCGACCATGTGCTCCGGGAAGGCAGACAGGCCATCGTCCTGATCCCGGAGATCTCCCTGACCTACCAGACGGTGATGCGGTTCTACCGGAGATTCGGAAACCGGGTGGGGATCATGAATTCCAGGCTTTCGGCGGGTGAGCGCTACGAGCAGTCGGAGAGGGCGGCAAACGGGGAGATCGACATTATGATCGGTCCGCGTTCCGCTCTTTTTACGCCATTTCCGGACCTTGGACTCATCATCATCGACGAGGAACATGAGGGGGCCTATAAGAGCGAGACGGCGCCCCGGTATGACGCCAGGGAAGTGGCGAGAGTCCGGGCGGATATGAGCGGGGCATCCCTTGTCCTGGGCTCCGCCACTCCGTCAGTGGAAAGCTATTACCGGGCGGAACAGGGCGAATACAAGCTTCTGACGCTCACAAAGCGGGCGAAGGAGAACAGCCGCCTGGCGGGAGTCCACATCGTGGACCTCAGGGAAGAACTCGCGGAGGGAAACCGCTCGATCTTCAGCCGGAAATTGAAGGAACTGATCGAGGACCGTCTGGCGAAAAAGCAGCAGGTGATGCTGTTCATGAACCGGCGGGGCTATGCGGGATTCGTGTCCTGCCGGTCCTGCGGAAAGGCGATGAAATGTCCCCACTGTGATGTGAGTCTTACATACCACAGAAACGGGAGATTAAAGTGCCACTACTGCGGATTTGAGCGCCCGCTGCCGGATAAATGTCCGTCCTGCGGTTCCCCGTTTATCGCGCCTTTCGGAACGGGAACCCAGAAATTAGAGGAATTTACAAAGCGGGAGTTCCCGGAAGCCAGAGTCTTAAGGATGGATGCGGACACCACCGCGAAGAAAGGTGCTCATGAGGAGATCCTTGCCACCTTCGCGGAAGGCGGGGCAGACATTTTAATCGGAACCCAGATGATCATAAAAGGCCATGATTTCGCGAATGTGACGCTTGTGGGCGTCATGGCGGCGGATATCTCCCTCTATGCCCCGGACTTTAAGAGCGCGGAGCGGACCTTTGAGCTTCTGACCCAGGCGTCGGGACGGGCAGGACGCGGGGACATTCAGGGAGATGTGGTGATCCAGACCTACGCCCCGGACCATTACGCGGTATCCTCCGCGGCGGAACAGGATTACCTGCAATTTTACCGGCAGGAACTTCTGTACCGGAAGATGATGGGGTATCCGCCCCTTGTGGGTCTCCTGACCATCGGTCTTTCCTCAAAGAGGGAGGCGGATGTGATCCGGGCGTCGGAGGACATAAAGCGGGTCATTTTGAGGGAATATGCCCTGGACGGACTGAAAGTCATCGGTCCTGTGGAGGATTCCCCCTACAAACTTAATGATAATTACAGAAAAATTTTATATATGAAACATGAAAGTTATGATATACTATTAAAAGTCAGAAATTCCGCCCAGAAGCGGGAGAGCATCCCGGATCTCTGCCGGAATGTGTTCGTCCAGTACGACCTGATATAGTATTTATGATAAAAAAATTGAGAGGAAATAAGATAAAATGGCAATCAGACAGATCAGAACCATCGGAGATGAGATCCTTACAAAAGAGTGTAAGCCGGTAAAAGAAATGAATGAGAGAACCATTGAGCTCATCGAAGATATGTTTGAGACAATGTACGAGAATAACGGATGCGGTCTTGCCGCGCCGCAGGTAGGTGTCCGCAAGCGCATCGTAGTCATCGATGTGGATGACGGAAACCAGTATGTGCTGATCAACCCGGAGATCCTTGAGACCAGCGGAAGCCAGACCGGTCAGGAAGGCTGCTTAAGCGTTCCTGGAAAATGCGGCCAGGTAACACGCGCGGACCATGTAAAGGCAAAAGCGCTCAACGAAAATATGGAGGAGTATGAGATCGAGGCGGACGGACTTCTCGCGAGATGCATTCTCCACGAGTGCGACCACCTGGACGGAAAACTTTACGTGGACCTTGTAGAAGGCGAACTTCAGGATACAGTCGGAGAGGAAGAGGAATAATATGCGTATCGTATTTATGGGAACGCCGGACTTCGCGGTTCCGACGTTAACTGCCCTTGTAGAGGGCGGTCATGAAGTGATCGCTGCGGTGACGCAGCCGGATAAGCCGAAGGGACGCGGAAAATCCGTCCTTATGACTCCTGTAAAGGAAAAGGCGATCGAGTATAAGATCCCGGTATATCAGCCGGTGAAGGTGCGGGATCCGGAGTTCGTGGACCTCTTAAAGGTTATGGCGCCGGACGCTATCGTTGTTGTCGCTTTCGGACAGATCCTTCCGAAGCCGATTCTGGATCTCCCGAAATACGGCTGTGTGAATGTGCACGCGTCCCTGCTTCCGAAATACCGCGGCGCTGCCCCGATCCAGTGGGCGGTCATTGACGGTGAGAAGGAGAGCGGAGTGACCACCATGATGATGGATGTGGGACTTGATACCGGCGATATGCTGGAGCAGAAGGTGATCCCGCTTGATGAGAAAGAGACCGGAGGAAGCCTGTTTGACAAGCTCTCTGCCCTCGGCGGATCCATGATCTTGTCCACATTAAAGGGTCTGGAGAATGGAACGATTACGAGAACTCCCCAGGGGGAATCCGAGACTTCCTACGCGAAGATGCTCACAAAAGAGATGGGACATATCGACTGGACAAAGGACGCGGCGTCCATCGAGCGCCTTGTCCGCGGTTTGAACCCGTGGCCGAGCGCTTACACATCCTATGCGGGAAAGACCATGAAGATCTGGGCAGCGGATGTCACTGAGCTTCCGGGTGAGAGAACTCCTGGAAAGATCCATGC
Organism: Paludibacteraceae bacterium; assembly: GCA_963646925.1. GTDB lineage: Bacteria > Bacillota > Clostridia > Lachnospirales > Lachnospiraceae > Pilosibacter. Next base: position 14,948 of record CAVIYT010000068.1, on the reverse strand, counting down.
GACAAAGAATCAACTTTTTGTGGAGACCGGAGACGGTGCCCTTGACGTAAAAGAACTTCAGCTTGAGGGAAAGAAGCGGATGGATACAGCTTCCTTCTTACGCGGCTTCCAGATGGAAGACGGAAGCTTTTGCGAATAAAGTCCGCGGACCATATCGCGGAGAAGTCTGATCATTCCGCTTGAAAAGGCAGAGATCAGTGGCAGCAGAAGCGACATCGAAAGGAGAGATGTTTTATGTACGGAATGTATGGTTACGGCTATGGCTACGGATATGGTCTTGATCCGACGATCATCCTTGTATTGATCGGCGTTGCCCTTTCCCTGTGGGCCCAGGGACGTGTAAATTCCACGTTCTCAAGATATTCCAGAGTTCGCAGCATGACAGGCATGACAGGCGCGGAGGCGGCGAGACGTCTTTTAAACGCCCAGGGGATCTACGATGTGACAGTCCAGCAGATCGCCGGTGAACTTACCGACCACTATGATCCGCGGACGAAGACCGTAAACCTGTCCCAGTCCGTATACGGGGCAACTTCCGTGGCGGCCATCGGTGTTGCCGCCCATGAGTGCGGACACGCGATGCAGGACAACGAGGGATACGCGCCTTTGCGATTCAGAAGTGCCCTGGTTCCGGTGGCAAACTTCGGTTCCAGACTTTCCTGGCCGTTAATTCTCTTAGGGCTTGTGTTCGGCGGACTTGGTTCTCCGCTTGTGGAGATCGGAATCTTAATGTTCTCCCTGGCAGTGCTGTTCCAGCTTGTGACACTTCCGGTAGAGTACAATGCATCTGCCCGTGCGGTAAGACTCTTGGATGCCCAGGGCATTCTCGCAGGTGAGGAAGTAAACGGAACGAGAAAAGTGCTGAACGCGGCGGCACTGACCTATGTGGCGGCAGCAGCGACATCGATCTTACAGCTTCTCCGTCTCATTATTCTCTTTGGAGGAAGAAACAGACGTGACAGATAATACGACAAATATCCGGGAGGTCGTCCTTGACGTCCTCCTGGAAGTCCTTGAAAACCACAATTTAAGCCACATCGTTTTAAAACAGGCACTGGAAAAGTACCTGTTTTTGGAGCGTCAGGACCGCGCTTTCATCACAAGATGCGTGGAGGGAACCTTAGAGTACCGGATCCAGATCGACGCGGTGATTGACCGCTTCTCAAAGGTAAAGACCGCGAAGATGAAGCCGGTGATCCGGGAACTCTTAAGAATGTCGGTCTACCAGATCCTCTATATGGAGCGTGTGCCGGATTCCGCTGTCTGCAACGAGGCAGTAAAACTGGCGAAAAAGAGAAAGTTCCAGGGACTTTCCGGATTTGTAAACGGTGTGTTGCGGACAATCTCCAGGGAGAAAGGAAAACTTACCTGGAAAGATGCTTCGGAGCGCTACTCGATCCCCCAGTGGATGTTATCCATGTGGGAAGAGATGTTTGGAAAAGAGACGGCGGAGAAGATCGCGGCTTCATTTTTAGAAGAACGCCCGCTCACAGTGCGGTTTAATGAGAGCATCGCCCCGGTGGAGGAAACCATCGAGGAGTTACGATCCCAGAATATCACTGTCGAACCGTCGGATGTGTTCCCGGGAATCGCTTCGATCCGCGACTTTGACTATTTAGACCGTGTATCCGCGTTCGCGGAGGGAAAGATCACGGTACAGGATCCTAGTTCTTCCCTTGCGGCACAGATGGCATCCATCGAACCGGGAAATTTTGTCCTTGATGTTTGCAGCGCGCCGGGAGGAAAGGCGATGCATGCGGCAGATCTCCTGCGCGGAGCCGGAATGGTGGAAGCGAGAGACGTGAGTGAGAGAAAGACTAGCCTGATCGAGGAGAATATCATGCGGTGCGGCTTCGAAAATATCCGGACAAATGTCTGGGATGCCACTGTTTTGGATCCATCAATGGTAGAGCAGGCGGATGTAGTCCTTGCGGATCTCCCATGTTCCGGCCTTGGAATTATCGGAAAGAAACCGGATATCAAGGAACGGATGACGAGGGATGAGATCAGAGATCTCGCAAAGCTTCAGAGGGAGATCCTCTCTGTGGTCACTCAGTATGTGAAGCCGGGCGGAACGCTGATTTACAGTACCTGCACGATCACGAGGGAAGAGAATAAAGAGAACGCGGACTGGATCGAGAAGAATCTGCCCTTTGAAAAGAAGATGATCGCGGATCTCCTGCCGGAGGCGCTTAAGAGCTCCTGCGAGGAGAATATGATCCAGCTTTTACCGGGAGTTCATCCCTGCGATGGCTTCTTTATCTCTGCGTTCAGAAAGAAGAAATAATACGGCGTAAGTTCTGAATCTGCGGACATGATGGTCCGCGGATCCATCCACAGGTGGATCGGTGTGGAAGCAAGATAGAACTAAGGCTTTTGGAGAATAGAGAATGGAAAAGAAAGACCTGAAATCAATGACGATGGAGGAACTGACGGAGTTTGTGAAGGAACTGGGCGAAAAGCCGTTCCGCGCGAAACAGTTATACCAGTGGATGCATGAAAAATTAGCCGCGTCTTTAGACGAGTGTACGAATCTGCCGAAGGCGTTCAGGGAAAAGCTTGCGGAGAACAGTACATACACATCTCTTAAGACCGTGAAGATGCTGGAATCGGGAATCGACGGGACGAGGAAATACCTGTTCGGCCTCGATGACGGAAACGTGATCGAGAGTGTCCTGATGAAATACCACCACGGAAATTCCGTATGTATTTCCTCCCAGGTCGGCTGCCGTATGGGCTGCCGGTTCTGCGCGTCCACCCTGGACGGACTCACAAGAAATTTACGTCCGTCGGAGATGCTGGACCAGATCTACCGGATCCAGAGATCCACAGGAGAGCGCGTCTCAAACGTAGTCGTTATGGGAAGCGGCGAGCCGATGGATAACTACGACAACCTGGTCCGGTTCATCAGACTCCTTTCCGATGAAAACGGCTTAAATATCAGCCAGAGAAACATCACGGTATCCACCTGCGGAATCGTTCCGAAGATCTTAAAGCTTGCGGACGAAGGTCTTTCCATTACATTGGCACTTTCCCTTCACGCGCCGGACGATGAGACGAGAAAGACTCTGATGCCCATCGCCAACAGCTATTCCTTATCGGAGGTGCTTCCGGCATGTAAGGAATACTATAAAAAGACAGGAAGACGCCTGACCTTCGAGTACAGCCTGGTCCAGGGCGTCAACGATAATCTTGACGAGGCAAAGCGCCTGACTGCCCTTTTAAAGGATATGCATGGACATGTGAACCTGATCCCGGTAAACCCGATCAAGGAGCGCGACTTCAAGCAGTCCAACCGGGATGCCATCGACGCGTTCAAGGGTTATCTTGAGAAACACGGAATCAATGTTACGATCCGCAGGGAGATGGGCCGCGATATCGGCGGTGCCTGCGGACAGCTTAGAAAGAGTTACCTGAGTGAGGAGGAACCGTCATGATCTCTTACGCGAAGACAGACACCGGTCTCGTGAGAAGATCCAACCAGGATTTCCTGTTTGCGTCGGATCAGCCGGTGGGCCCGCTTCCGAACCTGTTCATCGTGGCAGACGGAATGGGCGGACATAAGGCCGGGGATTTCGCGTCCCGGTATGTCGTGGAACATATGAAAGATTATATTGAAAACTCCGATCCGGCAAGCCCTGTGATGATCCTCAGAAAAGCTCTGGAGAAGACGAACCTGGGACTTTTCGAGGAAGCCCAGGGAAACCCGGAACGGGAAGGAATGGGATCCACCCTGGTTGCTGCCACCATCGAGGATGACATGATGTATGTGGCAAACGTTGGGGACAGCAGACTTTATCTTCTCCGGGACAGCCTGGCTCAGATCACGAGAGACCACTCCCTTGTGGAGGAGATGGTCGCGAGAGGCAAGATGGAGCGGGACAGCGAGTCCTACCGGAGCCAGAAGAACATTATCACCCGCGCCGTGGGAATCGGAAAGCGGGTGGAGGCGGATTTCTTTGAGGTGCCGCTTCTCGAGTGTGACTGTGTTCTGCTCTGCTCCGACGGATTGACGAACATGGTGGACGATGCCGAGATCAGCCGCGTATTAAAGACGACGGATACCCTAAAGGAGAAGACGGACGCGCTGGTGGATGAGGCAAACCGGAACGGAGGAAAGGACAACATTGCGATCGTCCTTGTAGAACCTCAGATAAGTGAGGTGAAGCTATGATTTTATATCCTGGAACGATGCTGCAGGACCGGTATGAGATCCTGGAAAAGATCGGCTCCGGCGGAATGTCGGAGGTCTATAAGGCAAAATGCCATAAATTAAACCGTCTGGTTGCGATCAAGGTGCTGAAATCGGAGTTTACCTCCGACGCGACCTTCGTCAGCAAATTTAAGATGGAAGCCCAGGCCGCAGCCGGACTTTCACACCCGAATATTGTCAATATCTACGATGTTGTGGATGAAGGGGACATCCACTTTATCGTTATGGAGCTTGTAGAGGGAATCACCTTGAAGAGCTATATCACGAAAAAAGGTCATCTGGATGTAAAGGAAGCCATCGGAATCGCGATCCAGGTAGCGTCCGGAATCGAGGCTGCCCATGAGCAGCATATCATTCACCGGGACATCAAGCCCCAGAACATGCTGATCTCCATGGACGGAAAGGTGAAGGTTGCGGATTTCGGAATCGCGAGAGCCGTTTCTTCCCAGACCATGAACGCGGCGACCGTTGTGGGATCTGTTCACTATATCTCTCCGGAACAGGCGAGAGGCGGATACAGCGATGAGCGAAGCGACCTGTATTCCTTAGGTATCACCATGTTTGAGATGGTCACCGGTCATGTTCCGTTTGAGGGGGACAACACAGTGACGGTTGCACTGGCGCATCTGGAAGATCCGATGCCGGATCCGAGAACACTGAACCCGGATGTGTCCCCAAGCCTTGCGAGGATCATCTTAAAATGTACGGAAAAGAGACCGGAACACCGGTACCCAAACGCGGCGGCTGTGATCAGCGACTTGAGAAGAGCGCTCTTAAACGATGATGACCCGGCGGTCGGTGCCATTGTGGAGGAAGACCACAGCTCCGACACCATCGTCATCAGCCCGAAGGAGCTGAACCTGATCAAGACGAGAAGCGGAGAGCGGATCCGGGAGTCAAAACCGGTGAAGGAGATCCGGGAACGCAGGGAACGGCGTGATCTGGAAAAACGATATGATCAGCCGGAAAACGGAAAGAAAGATCCGAAAAAGAATAAAGAGAGCGATGAAGCCACAGGATTGGAAAAGATCCTGACAGGCTTAGGCGTGGCGGCAGCCGTGATTATCGTGGCAGTCGTGATCGTATTTATCCTGAAGCTCGGCGGTCTGTTCAGAAGCAGCACGCCGGAAGATCCGGCGGAGACCGCTTCTGTGGAAGCGACTACCGAGGAGGCAAAGACCACAGCGGCATCGGAGACTGCCATCAGCCAGAAAGAAGTCTATATGCCGAATCTTGTGGGTTACTCGGAGGAGGATGCCGAGAAGATCTTACAGGGACTTGATCTCACCATGCAGGTGGAGCAGGAAAATTCTGATGAGGTGGAAAAGGGAATGGTCATCTCCCAGAAAGAGGATCCGGACACCGTAGTTCCGAGATTCTCTAAGGTGACAGTTGTGGTCAGCGCCGGTTCCGACAAGGTGGACCTCTCTGAACTGGGTCTTTCTGGAATGACGCTGGAGACGGCGGTGCGCCTCTTGGAGGGAAAAAACTTAAAGGCGGATGTGCAGGAGGAAGCCAGCGAGGATGTGACCTCCGGAACGATCATCCGCTATGAGCCGGAGGACAAGGTTGCCCTCGGAAGTACCGTGACCTTATATGTGAGCACAGGACCGGAGGAGGAATTTGTCTCCGTGCCGAATCTCTACGGAAAGACGGATACGGAGGCGGCAGCGCTTCTCTCCGCGTCAGGGCTTGTGGCAGGCGAGGTGACAAAGGAGTACGACAGTACGATCTCTGCTGGACATGTCATCAGCCAGGGCGTTGAGGCAGGAACCCAGGTAGCTCCTGGAGATACGGTGGACTATGTCTTAAGCCTTGGACCGGAAGCTCCGAAAAAGCAGTTTATCGCGTCCCTGGACGCAAGCTATCCGCTTCAGGTATCCTACGGACCGGGGGCAGCGTCCTCCGAGATCCAGATCCTGATCCGGTTAAAACAGACGGTAAACGGCAAAGTGACCTACACGAAGCTCGCGGAGCCGAAGTCCTACAGCGCGGACACAACGTTGAATATCAAGTTAGACAAGATTCGCGGCGCGGACGGCGTTCAGACCGGTGAGGTGGAGATCGTGGACCTCACGAACAACGTGGTACTGACATCCTACAATGTGACATTTACGGAGGTTGACGGTTGACAGGAAAGATCATAAAGGGAATCGCTGGATTCTACTATGTACATGACGGCGTTTCCAAAGTATACGAATGCAAGGCAAAGGGCGTATTCCGAAACAGGAAGATCAAGCCCCTTGTGGGCGACAATGTGGAGTTCGATGTGCTCTCCGAGGAGGAATGCCTTGGAAATATCGTGGAGATCCTTCCGAGAGAGAACTCCTTGATCCGCCCGGCGGTGGCGAACATCGATCAGGCGATGATCGTGTTTGCCGTCGCTGACCCGGAACCAAATTTAAACCTTCTGGACCGTTTTTTAGTCACGATGGAAGCCCAGGATGTTCCGGTGGTGATCTGTTTTAACAAGACAGATCTCGGAAAAGAGGGCGAGGCGGAACGGCTTGCGGGAATTTACCGGAATGCGGGATATGAAGTCCATTTATCCTGCGCGTTGGAGGGCGAGGGGATCGAGGCGATCCACGACCTCTTAAGAGGAAAGACAACGGCTCTTGCGGGTCCGTCCGGTGTCGGAAAATCCTCCCTTACGAACCGGATCCAGCCGGAGGCGGAGATGGAGACGGGAGCTGTCAGCGAGAAGATCCGCAGGGGACGTCACACCACGAGGCATTCCGAGCTGTTCTTCGTGGAGAAGGAGACCTTCGTGATGGACACGCCGGGATTCAGCTCCATCTTTGTGGACAACATGAAGCCCGAGGAGTTAAAAGCGTTCTTCCCGGAATTTGAGGCCTATGAGCCGGAATGCCGGTTTTTGGGCTGTGTCCATGTGGGAGAACGGGAATGCGGCGTCAAGGATGCCGTGAAAGCAGGAAAGATCGCGGATTCCCGGTATGAAAATTACCGGTTGATCTATGAAGAACTGAAGAGTAAAAGGAGATATTAAGATCATGTATATTTTAGCGCCATCGATTCTTTCAGCAGACTTTTCGAAACTTGGTGAAGATGTAAAGACCGTTTCCGACGCGGGAGCGCAGTACATCCACTTAGACGTGATGGACGGAGCGTTCGTTCCGAGCATTTCCTTCGGTATGCCGGTGATCTCATCCCTCAGAAAGACAACAGACCGTGTGTTTGATGTCCACATGATGGTGGAAGAGCCGGGAAGATATGTAAATGATGTGAGAAAGGCTGGCGCGGACATCATCTGTGTCCACCAGGAAGCTTGTCTCCACCTGGACCGCACCATCAACCAGATCAAGGAGACCGGCGCAAAGGCAGCCGTTGCGTTAAACCCGGCGACACCGGTTGAGACGCTCTCCTGCATCTTAAAAGAGGCGGACATGTTCTTAATTATGTCTGTAAACCCGGGATTCGGCGGACAGAAGTTCATCCCGTATACCTTAGAGAAGATCAGAAAGCTCCGCGGCATGTTGAATGAGGCCGGTCTCACCACAGATATCGAGGTTGACGGCGGTGTGAACGCGGCGAACGTGAGAGAGGTTCTCGACGCAGGCGCCAACGTGATCGTTGCGGGTTCCGCGGTGTTTAAGAATGACGCGGCGGCGAATACGAAGGAGTTCCTGAAGATCTTTAGTGAGTACTCCGCAAAATAATGAATAGAGATAGAAGAGAAATGGCGGATACCTGCTTGATTGTGTCGGGCGGACCGACGGACCGGAAATTCGCGGCGGAGTTTGTCGAGACGCGGAAATATCCCTATGTGATCGCGGTGGATGCGGGACTTGCCGTCTGCGAGGAGCTGGGACTTGTGCCGGACCTTGCGGTGGGGGACTTTGACACCTTTGGACTAGAGCGGATGGAGAAACTCCGGAAGAAAGAGGGCTGGGCAACGGACGTCCACAAGCCGGAGAAGGATGAGACGGACACGGATCTTGCGGTCCGCTCGGCGCTCCGGGCGGGATTTCACACGGCCCATGTCCTGGGCGCCACCGGGGGCAGACTGGACCATGAGCTCTCCAACATCCACCTGATGCGGGCGGCGAAGGACGCGGGACTTTTCATGGAGATCTACGACGCGAAGAACCGGATCTTTCTCCTGACTCCGGATGATGAGGAACATTCTGTCTTTCTGAAAGATGAAATTTACGGGAAATACGTCTCCTTCCTTCCGCTCACGGAAAAAGTTCTCGGAATTACGATGGATGGATTTAAATATCCGCTGCATAATAAGGATATCTCAATTCTCGAAAATCCCAGCCTCTGCGTCAGCAATGAGGTTCCGGGGGAGCGGGCAAAAATTTCGTTTCGGGAAGGAATTTTAATTTGCGTGGAGTCGAGAGATTAAAGTAAATACTGCAGGAAAATATTAACGTAAAAAAGAAGGCTAAAATACGGTGCAGTCTGCGATCCCGTGGCGAAGAAGGCAAACTGGACTGTATAAAAAAACCAAAACTGGACATTTCATACAATCCACATGCGTGTTACCATGGTTGACAAGACAGAAACGACCATTTCGGGATGATGAGTCAGATGCTTTCTGATATGTCATGAATAGTTTGAACTGTCAGTAACACACGAGGGGAGATCTTACTTATGAAAGAAAAGAATGGACAGTTAATGAAAATCGCGCAGGCGGGCTTGATGGCGGCGCTCTGCTATATTGGATATGCCGTGTTCCCGGCGATCTCAGCCAGCGGAACGAAGATCCATATCGGAAACGCATTTGTTGTGCTTTCCGCGTACCTTCTTGGCGGTGTTTACGGCGGACTTTCCGGCGCTGTGGGTTTATCCATCGCTGATATCGTCGGCGGTTATGCGGCATCCGCACCGAGAACCTTTATCACAAAGCTTGTGATCGGTCTCATTGTCGGTCTCGTTGCCCACAAGATCGCGAACCTTTCCGACGAACATGACCACGCGTATGTGATCCGCTGGTCCGCGATCGCGGCTGTGTGCGGTCTCGGCTTCAACTGCTTCTTTGAGCCGGCATTAAAGTATATATGGTATACTTTATTATTCCCGAACGCTGATAAGGCTGCATCCGCGATCAAAGCGTTGCTTGCGATCACAACTTACACCACGATCATCAATGCGGTGATCAACTCCGTGATCGCAGTCGTTCTCTACGCGGCACTTCGCCCGGCGTTAAAGAAAGCTGGTTTTATTGCGGCAGAGAGAGCTTAAATATTGAAGAGTACAAGATAAGAAAAAGCTATAAAACAAATAGCAAATTAAAAAGAAAAATAAATTCCGCAGTGTAACATATATGTTACTGCATCACAGGTAGGAAAGTTTGAAAATCCTACCTGTGAGCAGCAAATATACTGCGGAAGCAGGAAGATTGGAAGATAAACCTATGCAGAAGAAAATTGCTGTGATCAATGATCTTTCAGGTTATGGCCGCTGTTCATTAACAGTGGCTATTCCTGTTTTATCCGCTATGGGCCATCAGTGCTGTCCGGTGCCGACGGCAATCCTCTCAAACCATACGGAATTTCCGGTGTACTTTTTTGATGACTACACGGAGAAAATGATCCCATATACGGACAAATGGAAGGAACTAGATCTTTCCTTCGACGCGATTGCGACGGGATTCCTTGGATCGGAAGACCAGATCGAGATCGTCATGGACATTATTCAGAAGTTGGAGGCGGAGAAGACCTTCGTCGTTGTGGATCCGGTGATGGGAGACCACGGACATGCCTATGAGACCTACACGCCGGAAATGTGTGAGCAGATGAAGGAACTCGTCTGCATGGCGGATGTTGTGCTCCCGAACGTGACAGAGTGCTGTATTCTCACAGACACCCCGTACAAGGAAGAAAACTGGACGAGAAAAGAACTCTTAAATATGGCGATGATGCTGCGGCTCATGGGCGCGAAGTCTGTCGTCATCACGGGAGTCCGGGAGGGAAGCTACTACACGAATGTGGTCCTGGAACAGGGACAGTATGACGCGAAGTTTATCCGCACGAGATCATCCGGCGGAGAACGCCCGGGAACCGGCGATGTATTTTCTTCCGTTGTGACCGGTGCGCTTTTAAACGGAAAGTCCCTTACCGAGGCGGTCACCCAGGCGGCAGGATTCGTGAAAGAGTGCATCAAAGTCTCCGACGAAGAGCAGATCCCCCACGCGAACGGTGTCTGCTTTGAGAAGATTCTTGGCAAACTGATAAAAAAGTAGGGGAAATCCCCTTCCTTTTCTCGAAGAAATATGATATATTTTTACCAAAGCGTGTTTTACAAGGGAAAGCGGTCAAGTCTGCCATTTTCTGCATGGACTTAACCGTAAAGAGATGAAACCGTTACAGAATAAGGAGAAAAGCTCATGTTAGATTTAAGATTTGTAAGAGAGAATCCGGAAATCGTAAAGCAGAATATCCGGAATAAATTCCAGGACGCAAAGCTTCCGTTAGTAGACGAAGTGATCGAGCTGGACGAGGAGAACAGAAAAGTAAAGAAAGAGGCAGATGACCTCCGCGCAAACAGAAACAAGATCTCCAAGCAGATCGGCGCGTTAATGGGACAGGGCAAGAAGGAAGAAGCTGAGGAAGTTAAGAAGCAGGTTACAGCAGCTTCCGATCACCTTGTTGAGTTAGAGGAGAAGGAAAAAGACCTCGAAGAGCGCATCAAGAAGATCATGATGACGATCCCGAACATCATCGACCCGTCCGTTCCGATCGGTAAAGATGACAGCGAGAACGTTGAAGTTCAGAAATACGGTGAGCCGGTGGTTCCGGATTTCGAGATCCCGTACCACACAGAAATCATGGAGAAATTCAACGGAATCGACCTTGACTCCGCAAGAAGAGTTGCCGGAAACGGTTTCTACTACTTAATGGGCGATATCGCGAGACTTCACTCCGCAGTGATCGCATACGCCAGAGATTTCATGATCGACCGTGGATTCACATACTGCGTACCGCCGTTCATGATCCGCAGCGACGTTGTTACAGGCGTTATGAGCTTCGCTGAGATGGACGCTATGATGTACAAGATCGAGGGCGAGGATCTCTACCTCATCGGTACAAGTGAGCACTCCATGATCGGTAAATTCATCGACCAGATCATTCCGGAAGAGGAACTTCCGAAGACCTTAACAAGCTATTCTCCGTGCTTCCGTAAGGAGAAAGGCGCACACGGCATCGAGGAGCGCGGCGTATACCGTATCCACCAGTTCGAGAAGCAGGAGATGATCGTTGTCTGCAAGCCGGAAGAATCCAAGATGTGGTTCGACAAGTTATGGCAGAACACCGTAGATCTGTTCCGTTCCATGGACATCCCGGTTCGTACCTTAGAGTGCTGCTCCGGTGACCTTGCTGACCTGAAGGTAAAATCTGTCGACGTTGAGGCATGGTCCCCGAGACAGAAGAAGTACTTTGAGGTAGGAAGCTGCTCCAACCTTGGTGACGCTCAGGCAAGACGTTTAAGAATCCGTGTAAACGGACCGGACGGAAAGAAATATTTCGCACATACCTTAAATAACACAGTTGTAGCTCCGCCGAGAATGTTAATTGCTTTCCTTGAGAACAACTTACAGGCAGACGGTTCTGTAAGAATTCCGGAAGTATTAAGACCGTATATGGGCGGAAAGACAGAAATCAAATAAATAAGGATTTGTAAAGCTGTGGCGATTCATTTTGTCACAGCTTTTTCTGTTGCATGGCAGATTATGGAACGGGCGGAATTGCCGGGATATTTTGCCATGCAGCATATATCACAAAGGAGATGAGTCTCATGCCGGCAGCATTTGCGCATGATCTTTACGGGAGAAAAGTATATATGGAGGCCGATCCGGTCATCAAGCGGATCATTAAAAAAGAGCGGTACTGCTTTCTTTTAGGTGTCCACGGACCGGATGTCCTGTTTTTCTATAAGGCACTTGGAAAGAATAAGGTGAACCAGAAAGGCGTGAGAATGCACAGCGAACCCGGGGCGAAGCTCATGGAGCGGGGCCGGATGCTGGTGCATGAGGCGGAGACCAGGGACGAGCGGGATGAAATAATTGCCTATCTCATGGGCGTTGCCTGCCATTTCAGCCTCGATAACCGTGTCCACGCTTATGTGAACGCGGAGGAAAAGCGCACCGGGATCACACACGCGGAGATCGAGACAGAGTTAGAACGAAGACTTTTGGAGCGGGAGCATATGCGCCCGCTGCACTCGAACCTCACCTGCCATCTAAAGATCACGGCCCAGACGGTGCGGGCATCCTCAAGACTATTTGACGAGGACCCCATCAAGGTGGCGAAGGCGATCATGAGTTTCCGGACCATGAACCGGCTCTTTATCAACTCTAGCGAGCGGACGAAACGGCTCTGCTGCTTCCTACTGCGCTTCACGGGAAGCTATGGGGTCATCCACGGCATGTTTATGAGAAAACAGCCGACACCGGGCTGCGAGACCATCACAGACCATCTGGAGAGCGAATTTAATGAGGCGGTCCCGGCGGGGGCAGAGCTTTTGAGCGATCTGTTTACATACCTGAGAGGAAAAGGACCGATGCCGGAAGCTTTCAAAGGAAATTTTAACGGAGAATAGATGTGTGCGGCAGAATCTGAAGGCAGATTTCATGTCAGCCGGAAAGGCTGATAAGGCCGCACAGAGTTGAAGAAATAGAACATAAAGGAGAACAACATGCAGGGAAAGATCTATGGAATCGGAGTGGGACCGGGGGACCCGGAGATCATGACATTAAAGGCGGTGCGCCTGATCCGGGAGGCGGATGTGATCGCGATTCCGGGAAAAGAAAAGGAGACGTGCACCGCGTATCAGATCGCTCTGGGGGCGGTTCTGGAGATCGAAGAGAAGGAGATCATCCCTGTGGTGTTCCCGATGACGAAAAATGAGGCGGTGCTGAAGGAGAGTCATGAGACGGCGGTGAAGAGCCTGGCTGCCCTCATGGACCAGGGAAAGACCGTGGCGTTCCTGACACTGGGGGATGTGACGGTATATTCCACATACAGCTATGTCCACCAGAAACTTTTAGATCTCGGATATGAGTCGGTTCTCGTGAACGGGATCCCGTCCTTCTGCGCCGCGGCGGCGAAGCTTGGGATCTCCCTCGGCGAGAAGGCGGAGGCGATCCACATTCTTCCGGGCTCCTATCCGGTGAAGGAGGGGCTGAAACTTCCGGGGACGAAGATCTTGATGAAATCCGGGAAAAAGATCGGGGATGTAAAACAGGAGCTTTTGGAGAGAAAGCTTCCGACATGGATGGTGGAGAACTGCGGAATGGACGGCGAGCGCCTTGTGTGGAGTGCGGCGGAGATCCCGGAGGATGCGGGCTACTATTCCCTGATCATCGCAAAAGACGGGGAGGAACAGTAAAACATGGAGACAAAGAAATGCCGGACGATCCGGATCGGCACGAGAAAGAGCCGTCTGGCCCTTGTGCAGACGAATATGGTGGCTGACGCGATCCGGTCCGTCTGTCCGGATGCGGTATGTGAGCTGGTTCCACTGATGACGAAAGGCGATAAGATCTTAAAGACATCCCTTGTGGCGTTCGGCGGAAAAGGCGCTTTTGTGGAAGAATTTGAGCAGTCCCTCTTAAACGGGGACATTGATCTCGCGGTCCACAGCGCGAAGGACATGCCCATGGATCTCAGCGATGGGCTCTGTATCGGCGCTGTCTTAAAGAGGGACGATCCAAGAGATGTTCTCGTCACTGTAAAAGGGAGAACAACTGTTCGAATTCCAAAGATCATCGGAACTGGAAGCCCGAGACGCCAGGTACAGATCATGGAACAGGGGGATGTGGAATGCCGTCTGCTTCGCGGAAACGTCGACACGAGACTGGGAAAACTGTACCAGGGGGAGTATGACGGGATCATTCTGGCCGCGGCAGGTTTAAACCGCCTGGGTCTCTTTGATGACCCGAGATTTTCCTTTGAGTTTCTGGAACCGGAGACCTTTATTCCGGCGGGAGGCCAGGGAATCATCGCGGTGGAGGCAAAAAAAGGCAGTGAGGTCTTAGAGATCCTCGAAAAACTGAATGATAAAGAGGCGGAACGGGCGCTGTTTGCGGAGAGGAAGGTACTGCGTCTTTTGGGGGCAGGCTGTACCGCGGCAGTGGGCGTTTACGCGAAGGAGGAGAACGGAACATTCCGGATGGACCTCATGCGGGAGGCAAAGAGCGGAGTCGTCCGCACTAAGGTTTCCGGAGCGCCGGAGGATTCCATGAAGCTTGCGGAGCTTCTCGTGAAACAGGGAACCGCGGGGGATCTTCCTGCGGGAAAAGCCTATCTTGTGGGAGCCGGACCCGGAAACGGAGGTCTCATCACGGTGAAAGGACAGCAGATCTTAAAGGCTGCAGAAGTCCTTGTCTACGACCGTCTTGGATCCGAGGAACTGCTGTCTCTGGTGCCGGAGGACTGTGAACGGATCTATGTTGGAAAAGAGGCCGGGCACCACATCAAAAAGCAGTCGGAGATCAACCGGATCCTGGTGGAGAAGGCGTTGGAAGGAAAGCGGGTCGTCCGGTTAAAGGGCGGAGATCCCTTTGTGTTCGGACGCGGCGGCGAGGAGATCCAGGCGCTCACGGAGGCGGGAATCTCCTATGAAGTGGTTCCTGGAGTTACCTCCGCCATCGGAGCGCTGGAGGCAGCTGGAATTCCGGTCACCCACCGGAATATCGCGAGAGATTTCCATGTCTTTACGGGACATATCTCCCATGAAGGCGGTGAGAGACTCTCCGGAGATTACAGCC
>CAVIYT010000067.1:0-11152 GCA_963646925.1 Paludibacteraceae bacterium | reverse complement strand
ACTCTCTGTTGAGGCTGAGGAGGCAGGAGCAGACGGTGTTCTCTTAGTTTCCCCATACTACAATAAAGCGACCCAGAACGGCTTAAAGGAACACTTCACAAAGATTGCGAACTCCATCAAGATCCCGGCAATCCTTTACAACGTACCGAGCCGTACCGGCGTAAATATCGCTCCGGAGACCATCGTTGACCTCTGCAGACATGTAGAGAACATCGTTGGCGTCAAGGAAGCAAGCGGAAACTTCTCCGCCATCGCGAAGATCCTCCAGCTCTCCGGTGGATATGTGGATGTGTATTCCGGAAATGATGATCAGGTCGTTCCGACACTGGCTCTCGGCGGAAAGGGCGTGATCTCCGTTCTCTCCAACGTAGCTCCGAAGCAGACACACGACATGTGCGCAGAATTCTTCAAGGGCAATATCGAGGCCAGCAGACGGATCCAGCTAAAGGCACTTCCGCTCATCGAGGCACTGTTCTCCGAGGTAAACCCGATCCCGGTAAAAGCTGCGCTTAACTTAATGGGCAAGAACGTCGGTGAGCCGAGACTCCCGCTTACCATCATGGAGCCGCAGCACCAGGAAGTATTAAAGAAGGCAATGCAGGATTTCGGTATTCTGTAATTTAGAAAATACGAGGAGAAAAAACATGATCAGAGCAATTATGAACGGCTGCCACGGCGTGATGGGTCATGTGATCACGGACATTGTTTCCAAGGATGACGCGATCGAGATCGTTGCTGGCGTAGATATGAACACAGAAAGTTATGCCGGATATCCGGTATTTAAATCCCTCTCTGAGTGCCCGGAAGCAGATGTCATCATCGACTTCTCCACAGCGAAGGCCGTTGACGGACTGTTAAACTACTGCGAGGAGAAGAAAGTTCCGGTGGTTTTATGTACCACAGGACTTTCCGAGGACCAGTTAAACCATGTGAAAGAGGCGAGCAAGGTGGACGCGGTCCTTCGCTCCGCAAATATGTCCATCGGAATCAATCTTCTCATGAAGACATTGAAAGAGGTTGCCCCTGTCCTTGCGGCAGCAGGATTTGACATCGAGATCTTAGAGAAGCACCACAACCGCAAGATCGACGCTCCGAGCGGAACAGCCATCGCCCTGGCTGATGCTATCAACGAGAGCCTTGACAACAGCTGCCACTACAAATATGACCGTTCCTCCGAGCGTGTCGCAAGAGATCCGAAGGAGATCGGTATCCAGGCAATGCGCGGCGGCACCATCGTCGGCGAGCACGACATTATGTTCGCTGGCCGTGACGAGGTCATCACCTTCACCCACACCGCTTACTCCCGCGAGATCTTCGCGAAGGGCGCTGTGGAGGCTGCGAAGTTCCTTGCTGGAAAGCCGGCTGGACTTTACGATATGGCTGATGTGATCGGTTAGTATCGGTCAAAATCTATACATTATTTTCCAAAATACTTCTCCTTTCTGCGGCGCATAATAGCCGTAGAAAGGAGATTATTTTTATGGGAAAAATCAGATGGATCAGAGTATGTGCGCTTCTTATGATGACCGCGGCCGTCATCACAGCCTGCGGGAGAGGAAACGGAAATAACATGACAACATCGCCGGATACGGGAAGTGCCGGGATGGGAACCACCATGGAGAGCCAGACAAACGGCACGAACCAGAACACAAACGCCCCGTCCCAGACAGCCGGGGAGAGCGGCGGCGTGCTCCGGGATATGGTGGATGATGTGGGAGACGGCATCGATAACCTCACAGACGATGTGACAGGCATGTCGGGAACTACCGCGGCGGGATCGAACGGCACGGCGGCGGAGACAACCAGAGCAGATTAAGATTCCGGTCAGAACCGGATCCGGGAGTTGCCCGGAAACCAGGTTCAATATGGAAAATGGCATCTGCAAAGACAGCGGGGAAATGATCGAAAGAACCGATGGGAAGATTATTTCCCCGTGTCTGTTTTTGAAGCCACATCATGTCTAAAATGTAACGATAACAAGTTTTTCTGTTGAGAAAATATCCGAAAACAGATATAATGAAAATACGTCTTGAAAACTTATCAGGAAAACATGGAAACAAAAGAATCAGCGTAACTGTGAGGGTGCTGAAAAGTTACGAATCAGCCTGAATTCTGAAAGGAGTGAACGCCATCCGCTATCTGTATCGGCCATACCATCCGTGGAGACACGGATATCGACGGGAAAAGATAAGAAAAACAGTCGTAAAGACGGCGAGGATCCTTCTGCTCCTGGAACTTCTCTGGTTCGCGTACTCTTACGCAAGAGCAGGGATGACGGAGAAGACTTACCTGGCGCCGGATCTGAATACCGGAATTTCCGGAGAGTCTGTCCCGGAGACAGAGGGGGAAATTTATGGTATAGGAATCGAAAAAGGAGCCGGAAATTTGTTCTGGTTTCACAAAGAAGTCCGCAGGACGCCGTAGCTGACGAACTTTTTCTTGATTTTCCATATGGTATGTATTATAATTTCTACTGAAACACTGCTGTTTTATCGTAAAAACTTATAAATCAGAGGATGAAAAGCATTTATGGAGAAATCACTTACTTTAGACTGGGGAACAGACGAGCTGCATGAGGAGTGCGGCGTTTTCGGAATGTACGATCTGGACGGAAATGATGTTGCATCAACCATTTATTACGGATTGTTCGCCTTACAGCACCGCGGACAGGAGAGCTGCGGAATCGCGGTGAGCGATACATACGGACCGAAAGGTGTTGTCAATGCCTGTAAGGGAATGGGACTCTGCAACGAAGTATTCACGTCAGAGAAGCTGGAAAAATTAAAAGGAAATATCGGTGTCGGCCATGTCCGGTATTCGACAGCTGGAAGCAGCACCATTGAGAATACCCAGCCGCTCGTTTTAAACTACGTGAAGGGAACCCTGGCACTGGCTCACAACGGAAACCTTGTCAATGCGCCGGAGCTTCGTAGAGAACTCGCCTATGACGGAGCGATTTTCCAGACAACCATCGACTCCGAGGTCATCGCCTACCACATCGCGAGAGAGCGCTGTAAGGTGGGAACCGCTGAGGAAGCCGTGGCAAACGCGATGAAGAAGATCAAGGGTGCCTACTCCCTTGTGATCAGCAGCCCGAGAAAACTGATCGGTGTCCGCGATCCGCAGGGATTCAAGCCGCTCTGTATCGGTAAGCGTGATAATGCCTATATCCTGACTTCTGAGACATGCGCGCTTGATACGATCGGAGCTACCTTCGTCCGCGATGTGCTTCCGGGCGAGATCGTGACGATCAATAAGGATGGAATCAAGTCCAACCTTATGATGCATGACCCGAAAAAAGAAGCGAGATGTATTTTTGAATATATTTACTTTGCAAGACCGGACAGCGTATTCGACGGCGTCGGGGTATACCACTCCAGAATCTACGCAGGCCGCTGCCTCGCGAAGGATTCACCGGTAGACGCGGATATCGTTGTCGGTGTTCCGGAGTCCGGAAATGCCGCGGCTCTTGGATATTCCATGGAATCCGGTATTCCCTACGCGATGGCATTTGTAAAGAACTCTTACGTTGGAAGAACCTTCATCAAACCCGGACAGAGCAGCCGTGAGTCTGCGGTCCGGATCAAACTGAACGTGTTGAAAGAAGCGGTGGAGGGAAAGCGCGTCGTTATGATCGACGACTCCATCGTCCGCGGAACCACCAGCAACCTGATCGTGGATATGCTGCGTGAGGCGGGAGCGAAGGAAGTACATATGAGAATTTCCGCTCCGCCGTTCCTGTATCCGTGCTATTTCGGAACCGATATTCCGTCCAGCGAGCAGCTCATCGCCCACAACCGCACCGTGGATGAGATCTGCAAGGTGATCGGGGCGGATTCCCTGGCATACCTTAAGATGGAGCGCTTGAGCGAGATGGCAAACGGACTTCCGATCTGTACAGCCTGCTTCTCCGGAGAGTATCCGGTGGACCCGCCGGAGGAAGATATCCGCGGAAATTACGAGAAATAATATAGACTTAGGTTTTCGCAAAAACTTTCCAATAGGAAGAAACCTGCGAAAGCGTACAAGCCACAAAATAACACTGAATTAGAAAAGAGGATTTTGTCATGAACGACAGATACCAGAGCCCGCTCTCTGAGCGATACGCAAGCAAGGAAATGCAGTACATTTTCTCCCCGGAGAAGAAATTCCGCACATGGAGAAAATTATGGATCGCATTAGCTGAGACTGAAAAAGAGCTTGGTCTTCCGATCACAGACGAGCAGATCGAGGAGTTAAAAGCCCATGCTGACGATATCAACTTCGAGGAGGCAAAAGAGAGAGAGAGGCTTGTCCGCCACGATGTTATGTCCCATGTATACGCTTACGGACTCCAGTGCCCGAAGGCAAAGGGAATCATCCACCTGGGCGCGACATCCTGCTACGTTGGCGACAACACCGATATCATCCTGATGACAGAGGCATTAAAGCTTGTCAGAAAGAAACTCATCAACGTGATGAAAGAGCTTTCTGATTTCGCCGATAAGTATAAGGAACTCCCGACCCTGGCGTTCACACACTTCCAGCCGGCACAGCCGACAACAGTAGGAAAGCGTGCCACCTTATGGTTACAGGAACTCTGCCTTGATCTTGAGGACCTTGACCATGTGATCGGTTCCATGAAGATGCTCGGTTCCAAGGGAACGACCGGTACCCAGGCAAGCTTCTTAGAGCTCTTTGACGGAGATCATGAGAAGTGCCGCGAGGCGGACAGACGGATCGCGGCGAAGATGGGATTCTCCCAGTGCTTCCCGGTATCCGGACAGACATACTCCAGAAAGATCGACAGCCGTGTGCTCTCCGTTCTTGCGGGAATCGCCCAGAGTGCCCACAAGTTCTCCAACGATATCCGTCTTCTTCAGCACTTAAAAGAAGTGGAAGAGCCGTTTGAGAAGAACCAGATCGGTTCCTCCGCAATGGCATACAAGAGAAACCCGATGAGAAGTGAGCGTATCGCGTCCTTATCAAACTATGTAATGTCTGATATGATGAACCCGATGCTCGTTGCCTCTACCCAGTGGTTTGAGCGTACCTTAGATGACTCTGCAAACAAGCGTCTCTCCATTCCGGAAGGATTCCTGGCGATCGACGGTATCCTGGACCTCTACTTAAATGTTGTGGATGGTCTTGTGGTATATCCGAAGGTGATTGAGAAGCACTTAATGGCCGAACTTCCGTTTATGGCTACCGAGAACATCATGATGGATGCGGTAAAGGCCGGCGGAGACAGACAGGAACTTCACGAGCGCATCCGTGAGCTTTCCATGGAAGCAGGAAAGAACGTGAAGGTAGAAGGAAAAGACAACAATCTCTTAGAGCTTATCGCCGCGGATCCGTCCTTCAACTTAAGCCTTGATGAGTTAAAGAAGACCATGGATCCGAAGAAGTACGTCGGACGGGCACCGAAGCAGGTAGATGAGTTCCTGGATGAAGTTGTCCGCCCGATCTTAAAGGAAAACGCGGATCTTCTCGGAGTAAAGGCGGAGATCAACGTATAATGGATCATGCGAGCAGTATCAGCACGGAATATTATAAAGTATTTTACTACGTAGGGCGCCTCGGCAGCATTACCGCTGCAGCAGAGGCGCTCTGCATTTCCCAGCCCGCGGCGAGCCAGGCGATCAAGCAGTTGGAAAAGGCGCTCAACACAAAGCTTTTTCTGCGGACCCAGAAGGGAGTCCGGCTTACCACAGAGGGAAAACTTCTCTATCCTTATGTGGAGCGCGGGATGGAAAACCTCATGGACGGTGAGGAGATGTTAAAGCGCCTCGTGGACATGGACATGGGGGAGGTGCGGATCGGTGCCAGCGACATGACGCTGCAGTTCTATCTGCTTCCGTACCTGGAGACCTTCCATGAGCGTTACCCGAATATCAAGGTCATGGTATCAAACGCCCCGACGCCGGAGACCATCGAATCCCTGTACGAGGGAAAGATCGATTTCGGCGTTGTGAGCACGCCCTTTGACGCGAGGCCGGAGGTGGAAGCCTTCGAGGTGAAGAAGATCCGGAATACCTTTGTGGCTGGAAACAAGTTCTGGACACTGAAGGGAAAGAGAATGGAGTACGGGGAGTTAGAACACCTGCCATGCATCTTTCTGGAGAAGGACACGAGTACCAGAAAATTTATGGACCAGTTCTTAGAACAGCGCGGGATCTTCCTGGAGCCGGAGTTTGAGCTTGCCACGAGCGACATGATCGTCCAGTTCGCGATCCGGAACATGGGAGTCGGCTGCGTGATGGAGGAGTTCGCGAAGGAGAAGATCGAGAGCGGAGAGCTCTTTGAGCTTGCCTTCCGGGAGATGATGCCGGAGCGTGAGATCTGCGTCGTGACGGATAAGAAGGTGCCGATCTCGCCGGCGGGGGAGCGGTTCCTGGAGGTCCTGAGAGAACATAATTTGAACTTATGAACTTCATAATAAATATTGTCTTTACTTATGGAGAAAATTGTTGTAAACTATGGGAGTGTCGTGAGTACGGCACATACAACCGCGTAAGACGCCGGGATGCGCAGGGCGCGTTCCGTTTAAACGTCCAAAGGAGGATATTAGAACATGGTTAGAGCAATCGTAGGCGCCAACTGGGGCGATGAGGGAAAAGGTAAGATCACAGATATGCTGGCAAAGGAATCCGACATTATTGTCCGTTTCCAGGGCGGCAGCAACGCTGGTCACACCATTATCAACAATTACGGAAAATTTGCCCTTCATCTGCTTCCGTCAGGTGTATTCTATAATCATACAACAAGCATCATCGGAAACGGTGTGGCATTAAACATCCCGTTCCTTGTAAAAGAGTTAAACGACTTAACAAGCCAGGGCGTTCCGATGCCGAAGATCCTTGTGTCCGACAGAGCACAGATCTTAATGCCGTACCACATTTTATTCGATACTTATGAGGAAGCACGTCTGGCTGGTAAGTCCTTCGGCTCCACAAAGTCTGGAATTGCTCCGTTCTATTCTGATAAATATGCAAAGATCGGTTTCCAGGTCAACGAGTTATTCGGTGACCAGAAGGAACTGATGGACAAGATCGAGAATGTCTGCACACTGAAGAATGTAATGTTAGAGCATTTATATCATCAGCCGGCTCTTGATCCAAAGGAAATCTTCAACACACTTATGGAGTACAAAGAGATGGTCGCTCCGTATGTATGCGACACATCCAAGTACCTCCGCGACGCGATCAAGGCTGGAAAGAACATCCTCTTAGAGGGTCAGCTCGGTTCCTTAAAAGATCCGGATCACGGTATCTACCCGATGGTTACATCTTCTTCCACACTGGCAGCTTACGGCGCGATCGGCGCAGGTATTCCGCCGTATGAGATCAAGAACATCACAACCGTTGTTAAGGCTTACTCCAGTGCAGTCGGCGCAGGCGCGTTCGTCAGCGAGATCTTCGGCGACGAGGCAGACGAGTTAAGACGCCGCGGCGGTGACGGCGGTGAGTTCGGCGCTACAACAGGCCGTCCGAGAAGAATGGGATGGTTCGACGCTGTCGCTACAAGATATGGCGTTCAGATCCAGGGTTCCACAGAGGTTGCCCTCACCGTTCTCGACGTTTTAGGATATCTTGACGAGCTTCACATCTGCGTAGGCTACGAGATCGACGGAAAGGTAACAAAGGACTTCCCGACAACTCCGGAGCTTGAGAAGGCAAAACCGGTATACAAGACTCTTCCGGGCTGGAAGTGTGAGATCCGCGGAATCAAGAACTACGACGAACTCCCGGAGAACTGCAAGAAGTACATCGAGACCATCGAGGAGGAGATCGGAGTGCCGATCACTATGGTTTCCAATGGTCCGGGAAGAGACGAGATCATTATGAGAAAGTAATATAGAAAATGCGGCAGGTTCTGTCAGAAATGACAAAATCTGCCGCGTTTTTTCTTAAGTTTACATGAATCCTGCCCTTTTCCAGTCCTTTGCGCTTGCGTTATCCGGAAAACCCCTGTATAATGACTGTAGCTGATAAAAACCCATGAAGGAGTGGATTTCAAATGAAATTAAAGAAAGTTATGCTTATGGCAGCTCTCGCTGCAGCAATCGGTAGTGTAAATATGATGACAGCTCTCGCAGACGAGGCTGAAGTTGAGACAAAGTACGGCTGGGAAGGTGACGGAAACACCTGGCGTTATTACGACGCAAACGGAAACCTTGCAAGCGGATGGATCAAATCTGAGGAGGGCGATGGCCGCGGAAACGATGTCTGGTATTATATCGATCCGACTTCCCATCTGATGATCTACAATACAACAAGAACAATCGACGGCGTGTCCTATACCTTCAGCGAGGATGGAAGCTGGGTAGCACCGGTCCAGACAGCACCGAAGGGACATATCACAGGCGGAAGATATTACAACACATGGTCAAACCTCTGTGTTCCGCAGATCATTGGATCCGCGATCTCCGATTACGATGCTGCTGAGCAGTATACAGGATCCGAGTATGCAGCGATCGGAAGCCCGTCCCTGACTCATGATCTCTATATGAGCACAGACTTCGGCGATATGGAAGTTTACTACCTCAATATGAAGAATAAGCAGGATATGGATGCCCAGACATTCGCAAATACACTTGCAGGTATCGAGAAAGGCCAGAAGGGTCAGTCCACAGCAGCTGAGACTGTAACGATCGCAAACCAGCAGTACTCCAAAGTTACCGTAACAGGAAAGAAGACAGCAAGAGCGTTCTACTGTCGCAAGCAGGAAGGCTACATGGTAGTTGTTCAGACAACAGGAAGAATCAAAGACGCGTCTGCGCTTGAAGGTCTTGTTATGGCTATGACAACTGCACAGTAATAAAATGAAACGTGCTATTTGCACGATGCCCCCCCGAATCGATCAGGTTCGGGGGATTTTTTTGCGCGAAGATGCAGGCTGTCGTAAGCGACCGCGTTCGGCGCAAGAATGTGCCGAGGCACATTCTTTCTGCAGGTCGATAATTTTGATCAGAATATGGCAGAACGGAATCCGGAGCTGCCGCATAAAATATTCATAATGGAGACTGCCTGGCGGGAGCCGCGGGAAGAGCGTGAAGCGGGCAGAACAAAGAATGGATGTGACGCAGAGAATATGGAAGATCAGAAAGCGGAAAATTTATTGAATCTGGCGCTCTCTGTCCCGGAGGAGACGAGGGAGAGGACAGAAGAGCTGAACGTGGGATATGACAGGGCGGAACGGACGTGGGAGATCATTGTGAAATACCATGGGGAGCTTGAGAATACCTTGCGCGCTCGGTTCCCAGATGTTTCAGGAACCTATCTTTTAAATGGCTTTGCGATCCTGCGGGTCCCCGAGCGGGAAGTGCAGAGAGTGATCGCGCTCCCTGAAATTGAATATGCGGAAAAACCAAAGAGGCTGTTCTTTGCCCTGAACCGGGCAAGAGCGGCCTCCTGTTTTCTTTCGGTGCAGACAGGAAACGATGGACTCACGGGAAAAGGTGTCCTTGTGGCGGTGATCGATTCCGGCATTGATATTTTCCATGAGGATTTCCGAAATGAGGACGGGAGTACAAGAATTCTGTATCTGGATGACCAGATCACGGGGAGAACGTATGAAAAATGGGAGATCGATGAGATCATCCAAGGGGTGCATGATGCGGACGGGCGAAGTGGACTTTCCCTGGACACCAGCGGTCACGGCACGGCGGTGGCAGGGATCGCTGCGGGAAATGGGCGGGCAAGCGGCGGACTGTACCGCGGGGCGGCCTATGAGAGTGAACTTATGATCGTCCGCCTTGGAATTCCGGATGCGGCGGGCTTTCCGAGAACCACGGAACTTATGCGGGGGATGGACTTTGCGGTGCGAAAAGCGTTGGAGCTTGGATGTCCAATGGCGGTGAATTTAAGCTTTGGAAATACATACGGTTCCCATGACGGCGGCGGACTTTTAGAGCGGTATCTCGATTTCCTGGCGCAGATGGGGCGGTTCGTGTTTGTGACTGGATCGGGAAATGAGGGAGATTCAGGGGGACATGGGAGACCGGTGATCGTACCAGGGGAGATTACAGAGGTCCGGCTGTCCGTGGGGACATATGAGACGGGCTTTGGGGTACAGATCTGGAAAAATTATGAGGATGGGATGCGGATTTTTTTGAGGGATCCGTCGGGGCAGACGGAGGTTGAACTTGTTCCGGTAAGGGGACCGGACCGGATCCGGATCGGAGAGATAGAACTTCTGATCTACTACGGGGAACCGTCACCTTTCAATGCGGCCCAGGAAATTTACATCGAGTTTATGCCGGAGGAGACATACGTGGAGAGCGGGATCTGGACATTTCGTTTTCTCGGGACGGGAGACGAGGAAACTGCGGTGGATCTCTGGCTTCCCTCCTCGGCGGCAGTCGGACGGGATACGGCATTTCTGGAACCGTCACCGGATACGACCCTGACGATTCCCTCCACGGCATTCCGGCCGATCACGGTGGGAGCCTACGACAGCCGGACCGGCATCTATGCCTCATTTTCCGGACGCGGGGACACCAGGATCTATCAGGCACAGAAGCCGGATCTTGCGGCTCCCGGTGTGGGGATCATGGCACCGGACCGGGACGGCGGGTATTCGCCTGTTACGGGAACTTCCTTTGCAGCGCCCCTTGTCACAGGAGCCGCGGCGCTTCTAATGGAATGGGGGATCGTGAGGGGGAATGATCCGTATCTTTATGGGGAGAAAGTGAAAGCGTATCTGAGAAAGGGAGCGAAGAGACTTCCTTCTGAGCTGGTCTACCCGAACCCGCGGCTGGGATACGGGGCACTCTGTGTGTCGGAGAGCTTGCCCTAAAATTAAAAAATGGATATTAGTTAAGTTTCGCTAAGTTTCACCTATATAGACGGAACGAGGGGAATTTAATGGATTAATATGAAAAACACAACAAATTTAAGTTTCGCTAAGTTTCGCGTTCGTAAAGTGTCAGCACTGAAACTAGAGCAATGAATTGACATTTTCGGGGCATTTTGTGTGGCGGACAGTCTGTCAGAATAATATGTAAATTTTCATGAAAATATCTAATAACAGATACATTATAGAAACATATACAAAATAGAGTTTGGATTAAAAAAGATGAGGCATAAATTCCTGCAAATTTTAATGAAAATCTGAATTCAAAACTGGGATGCCGGGGATTGTTGTGGAAAATCAGCACAGAAAGATTTCT
>CAVIYT010000066.1:0-18836 GCA_963646925.1 Paludibacteraceae bacterium | reverse complement strand
CAAAAAACATCGCCGTCAGCATGCAGATTCCCATGAGTCTCGTCTGTTTTTTCATCGTAAAGATCAATCCTATGGCGATCCAGAACAGTCCCCCATTTCCGAGCGCCGTGATGACCGGCATCACCGTGTCCATCAGACTCGACTGAAAGAGATCCTGGATCCCGTTTAATATATTAAATTCCCAGCCCATATTTTCTTCCTCTCTTTCT
Organism: Paludibacteraceae bacterium; assembly: GCA_963646925.1. GTDB lineage: Bacteria > Bacillota > Clostridia > Lachnospirales > Lachnospiraceae > Pilosibacter. The sequence continues at coordinate 18,627 of CAVIYT010000066.1, read as the reverse complement.
GGATACAAACCTCAAAAGTTCCCGCCAGACCCGGAACGAATCCCGGAACACATGGAAATGGGAACATGAATTCTCCCTGTCATGATAGATCGTATGGATCTGTACCTCCCGGATCGGGATCTTCTCCTGCGCCGCCTCGATCAGTACGTTCATCTCATATTCATACCGGTCGCCCTCGACGCCCCGCATCCACGGGATCATCGTGACCGGAAATGCCCGCAGCCCTGTCTGAGTGTCGGAGATATCGGTCCCGTACAGCAGCCGGAATACCGTCCTTGTCAGCATATTTCCGATTCTTGAGCGGAGCGGCATCTCACTTCCAACATTCCTTACTCCCAGCACCAGGGCTTTTGGAGTTTTTAACGATTCCGTCAGAACAAGTTCCATGTCCTCCGGCAGATGCTGACCGTCCGCGTCCATGATTCCGACGGCGTCGCAGTCCCAGAGCTCCTTCGCGATATATTCAAGTCCGGAACGGATCGCCGCTCCCTTTCCCCTGTTTTCCTTATGTTTTAATACGATGCACTCCTCGCTCAGCTCCTCAAACAAAAAGCGGTATGGATCACCGCTCCCGTCATCCACGATGATTACAATATATCCCCGGTTTCTGAGTTTATCCGCGATTATTTTCAGCTTTTCATCCGATTCGTAGGCCGGGATCACAACAGCTTCCATGACTTTTTCCTCCTTGTCCTCTCTTTTACGATCATCTTAGCGGAAAAATTCAAAAAAACCGTTGGGAACTGTTTAACAATTCTTAAACGGATCCTGCCGTTCTGTTTGATATTTCGTTATCTTTTATCCGGTTAATTTTTATCTTTATTCTCTATGATATCATTACGATCAGATTTCGAAAAGGAGAAATATATAGAATGGAACAGCAAACAAGTCCCAGCTGGGAACCTTCCAATAGAAAGCGAAGCAGACGGCGGCCGGATCTTTCTAGAAAACACCGACGGCACAGAAGCATATTTTTCGGCATGATCCTCTTCGGATACGCCTGTTTTACCTTATATGATGCTTTTCTGCTTCCAAAAAAGATCCAACAGCCGCCAGATAACTCCCCGGCAGAAAACGCAGCCCTGGTCCCAGGCTCACAGCAGTTTACGGATACCAGCTACCAGGATGATCATATTTCCATTGCGATCTCAAAAGATCGGCTTCTTGACTCCGATGTCACCATCGCGGATGTGAAACTTTCCGATCCGTCCCTCTTAAAGGCGGGACTCGCGGACGGAGTCTTCGGGTGGAATATCACGGACAATACGTCCACCATCGCCTCGGAATGTTTCTGAACGGTGTTTTAAAGATCGCCGAGACAGGTTCCGTACTTCCGCAGTTTCTGATGTTTGCAGGATCCCTGCTCTTTCCCGCGGGGATCCTGAGGTTTCTCTTTATTCATACCGCAGTGCGTCGATCGGGTCCGCTTTTGCGGCCTTCGATGCCGGGTAGATTCCAAAGAAGATTCCGACCACAGCCGAAAATGACACCGCAAGGATGATGATCCCCGGCTTGATCACCACCGGAAGTCCAAAGGCCGCGCCGCCAGCCGTCACGAGGGTCACCGCAAGGAGCACACCGATGATTCCTCCGCAGGCGGACAGGATCGCGGACTCCGTGAGGAACTGGATCAGGACATCCCTGGTCCTGGCTCCCAATGCTTTCCGGATTCCGATCTCCCTGGTTCTCTCTGTGACGGACACCAGCATGATGTTCATGATTCCGATGCCGCCTACGAGAAGGGAGATCGCGGCAATTCCTCCCACAGCCATGGAGAGACCGCCCATGAGGCTGTCGATGCTTCCCATCTCATCCGCCACCGTGTTCGTATAGAAATCGTCCGCGTTTCTGCCCTTTATTTTTCCAAGATATGTCGTAAGCCTGGACATAAAGTCCACCATATCCGTTCCGTCCTTCGCGTACAGACGGCAGTAATAAAACAGGTCATTCGGCCATGTGAGCAGTGTGTACGGGATATACGCGGATCCCGTATCGCTGGAACCGCCCATCAGAAGTTTCTGGAAAGCGCTCATCTCTTTTTTGTAGACACCGACCACCGTGTACGTATCTGTGTCCCCGTAGACCGTCGTCCGGAATGTCTTTCCGACGGCGTTCTCCGTCCCGAAAAGCTTTCTGGCGCTCTCCGCTTCTATCACCACATTTTTCCTTCGTCCCAGGATATCGCCCTCGTTTAAGTAGCGCCCGGAAACAATGGTCACCGGCTGGACATCGTTATAGTTCCAGTCGATTCCCTGGAAGTCAAATTTCATGTTTGTTCGCCCAGCAAGGACATTCGCGTTCGAACTGGCGTAACTGTCCATGTAGGCGATCTCGTCCCCGAAAACTTCCCGGATCTTATCCAGTTCATCCAGGGTAAAGTAATCGCTGTCCCGCACATCCTCCACGTTATAGCCGATGGACACCACCGCCTGGGTCGCGCCCGCATCCTTGTAGAGGTCCGAAAACAGTCCCCGCATGGTATCGCCGATGGAGACGATGGAGATCACGGAACCGATTCCGATGATGATGCCGAGCATCGTGAGAAACGAGCGCATTTTGTTGGCACGGATAGCATGAAACGCCATGATCATATTTTCCCCTAACATCCGCTCACCCCGCTTTCTCTTTCCGCTGTTTTGCCGAAATGCCTGTAAAGGCCTTTCATGTGGATCTCCCCACTTCCTTTCGTCGGGTTTTCGTTGATCTCATCTTTGATGATCTGACCGTCCGAGAAGTGGATGATCCGGTCTGTGAAGGCGGCGATGTTTTCTTCATGAGTGACCACGATCACCGTGGCTCCCGCTTTGTGAAGCTCCGAGAAGATCTCCATGATCTCAATAGACGCGGCCGTGTCAAGGTTTCCGGTGGGCTCATCCGCGAGGATCAGAGGCGGCTCGTTTGCCAGGGCTCTCGCGATAGCAACTCGCTGTCTCTGTCCGCCGGACATCTCATTTGGCATATGGCCGGCGCGCTCCGCGAGACCCACGCAGTCTAAAAGTTCCATGGCGCGCTCCGTCCGCTTTCTCTTTGGGATCCTGGCGTAGGTCATTGGAAGTTCCACATTTTTTAGTGCGGATGTCCTGGAGATCAGATTGAAGGACTGGAACGCGAAGCCGATCTTTTTATTTCTGACCGCTGAGAGTTCGTCCGGGGACAGGGCAGCCGTGTCGATCCCGTCGAGGTAATAATGGCCTAAGGACGGGCGGTCCAGGCAGCCTAAGATGTTCATCAGCGTGGATTTTCCGGAACCGGAGTGTCCCATGATCGCCACGAACTCGCCGCGGTGGATCGTCAGGTTGATCTTTTTTAGGCCTAGGACGCGGATCGCGCCGGTGTCGTAGATCTTTACGAGGTTTTCCAGGCGAATCAGCTCATCGGTCACGTTTTCCGTCAGATAGCGGGATCCTGTCATTTTCTTAAACATATGTTATTCCCCCTGTCCTGCGGATGAGGTGACTGCCATTCCTTCCGTGTACTGCTCGTCTGGGGACGCGATGAGGACGGAGGTCTCATCGAGATCTTTTCCATCTTCCGGGATGATCTCTATATCCACATCGCCTTCCACACCGATGTTTACCGGGACCCAAGCGACGGTTCCGTCGGTGATCTCCTGGACGTAGTTATTTCCGTCTTTTTCAAATACCGTGGATATCGGGACTGTAAGGGCGTCTTTTGCCTCTTCCAAGACGATGGATGCACGCGCTGTGATTCCGGCGATGAGTTTCGTGTTGTTGTCCGTGATCTGGATCTTTGTGGGGATCACGCGTTCGCTGGAGCCGCCGCCTTTTTCTTCTCCTGTGGGGGAGATGGATACGACTTTTCCGGAAGTGGATTCTCCGTTCAGGATATCCGCGGTGATCTCGGCTTCCTGTCCGACTTCTACTTTTCCGATGGAGTATTCGCTGACTTTGATCTCTAATTCCAGATTATCGAGGTTTTCGATCACGAAGAGCGGGGCATCGTTTTCCATTTTGTCCGCAAAGCGGCCGACTTTTGTGTTGACGCGGACGACCGTGCCGTCGATGGGGGCTTTTAAGACCGTGTTGTCTAACTGTTCCGTGGCTTTTTCGTAGTCGAATTTTGCTTTTTCGATCTGGAGACGGTAGGAGGCATCGGCGACGGCGGATCCGTTTTTTATGGTGTAGGCATCTTTTTGCCGCTCCGCGTCATGGAGACCGTTTTCGGCGGTCTCAAGGTCCACAAGTGGGACGCTGCCGCCGTCGTAGAGGGCTTTTGTGCGATTGTAGTTGTCCTGGGCGGTCTTTAAGTCCTGGAGGGCTTTGTCGTAGCCGTTTCTTGCTTCTTTATCTTTTTCTTTGCAGGTGCTGACCGCCAGGTCGTAGTCGTTTTTGGCGATGTCGGCTTCTTTTTTTACGTCGGAGTCATCGAGGACGGCTAAGGTCTGGCCTTTGGTGACTTTATCGCCTTCTTTTACAGGGATCTCTAAGATCTCGGCGTGAAGGTTTGAGACTACGTCTACGCTGTCGGTTCCGGATACGGGGCCGGTTACTGTTAAGCGGTTCTGGATCGTTTTGCTGGTTGGGGTCACGGTGTCTACAACGGGGACCATGTCTTTTCTTCCGGATAGGAGTTTTAGGCCGGTGATTCCTAGGATGGCGATGGCGGCGGCGATTAGGAGGTGTTTTTTCTTTCCGCTTTTTTGGGGGTTCTTTTCTTCTTTTCTGTTCATTAATGCTTCCAATTCTTTATCGAATTCTTCTGGTGAGATTTTTTCTTCACTGCTCATACGTTCCTCCCGAGGTTTTTTCTATGTTAAATATGTGAGATTTTTAACACTGGAGTTTAGTATAGCAGGGAAATGTTTCTTTCTTGGGTCTTTTATCTGGCGGTTTTCTTGCGGAATTCTTACGGTTTTGGGCGGGGGACGCGCAGACTGGGAATTGGCGAGAGGTACGCGCAGACCAGGGGGCGGATCCGGGCTCAGAGGATTTACGGGGCGGTTCCTCTAGGCTTGCAGGAGAATGCTAAGGGCGGAGAAGCGTGGACACAACTCGCCTACGCTCAAACAAGTGTCCACGCTCCTCCAACGCATTCTTCTGCGAGCCAAGAGGAAGCCAAGCCCCGCAAATCAATCGCCCGTCCCCGCCCCCTGGTCTGCGCTGTGTATTGGCGGGAGTGCAGGCGCTGCGCTGTGCGGGGAGGGTGTGGTTGAGTTGTATGAGGCAAGCTATGTTTTGAAGCGGTGGGGTGCTGGTGCTGTGCAGGGAGGGGGTGGCTGTACTGCGTGATAGGTGATGTGAGGTCAAAAGTAAATGGTTGCGGGGACAGGGGCTGTTGTTTTGACGGTTGGCTCACATATAGGAGGGTTTTACATATTTTATAGTAAACACGTTTTGTGAGGTGTCCATGACTCCGAAGTTGGAAGTTAAAGGGGTGGACTACTCCTACCACACGATGGAGGGAGAGACGAAGGCCCTTTCTGATATATCGTTTCATGTGAATTCTGGGGAGTTTCTTTGTATTGTGGGGCCATCGGGGTGTGGGAAGTCTACGTTGCTTTCTTTGCTTTCCGGGCTTTTGGTTCCTGAGAGGGGGGAGATTCTTTTGGATGGGATTTCTGTCGCGAAGGGGTCTTCTGGGATCGGGTACATGCTGCAGAGGGATCATTTGTTTGAGTGGCGGACGATTCTTTCGAATGTTTCGCTTGGGCTTGAGGTGTGTAAAAGGTGTGACTCGAAGCATTTGAGCCGGGTGAAGGAGCTTCTGGATTCTTATGGGCTCCGGTATTTTTATGACGCGCATCCGTCGGAGCTTTCCGGGGGGATGCGGCAGAGGGCTGCTTTGATCCGGACTCTGGCTTTGGAGCCGGATCTTCTGCTTCTTGATGAGCCTTTTTCTGCCCTGGATTATCAGACAAGGCTTTCGGTCTGTGATGATATCAGTTCGATCATCCGGAGCAGGAGGAAGACGGCGATTTTAATTACCCATGACCTTTCCGAGGCGGTGAGCGCGGCGGACCGGATCCTGATCCTGACGAGCAGACCTGGGACGATCAAGGGGGAGCTTGTAATACGGTTTCCGAACCATGAGGTGAGTCCTTTGAAACGGCGAAATTATCCGGAGTTTTCTTCTTATTTTAATGAATTGTGGAAGATTCTTGGAAATGTGAACGGGGATGATGCATCAATGATCGATGGGGCGGAATCTGGTGATACAAAAATCATCAATGGATCCGAATCCAGTGATGAGACTACACCGGCGGATGGAAACAGACACATGAACGCTGTCAATGTTGGAGGTGAGCCGGATGAAATTTCATAGTATCATTTCTTTGATCCTGCGCAGACACCGGGCTGTGATCCCGGCGGCGGATCTTGCGGTCTCCCCCGCCCAGTGCCGGTATCTGGATCAGGAGCGGCGGATCCGCAGGCAGATCTTTGTCTGCAGGATCTTATTTCTGGTTCTGTTTCTTTTTTCCTGGGAGATCAGTGCCCGGATCGGGATCCTGAATGATTTTATTTTCAGTTCCCCGTCTCGGGTCCTCTCCTGCTTTCTTTCCATGTCAGCGGACCGGACGATCTTTTACCACACGGGGATCACGGTTTTGGAGACGCTTTTAAGTTTCTTTCTTGTGACATGGATCGGGATCTTCGGCGCGGTCGCTCTCTGGTCCAGCAGGCGGCTTGCGAAGATCTTAGAGCCTTATCTTGTCATGTTGAACAGTCTGCCGAAATCGGCCCTCGCGCCGGTGCTTATCGTATGGCTGGGCAACAACATGAAGACGATCATCACGGCGGCGGTCTCCGTTGCGGTTTTTGGCTCGATCTTGACGCTCTACAACGGCTTTCTCTCCATGGACCCGGACCAGATCCGGCTGATCTACACGCTGGGCGGTAAGCGGAGGGATGTCCTCACAAAGGTCCTGCTCCCTGGCTCTGTTCCTCTTATCATCAGCAACATGAAGGTTAACATCGGCCTCTGCCTCGTTGGCGTCATTATCGGCGAGTTTCTCTCCGCCCAGGCCGGCCTCGGCTTCCTCATCATCTACGGCAGCCAGGTCTTCAAACTGGACCTAGTAATCATGTCCATCGTGATCCTCTGCATCCTGTCCGCGATCCTGTATCAGGCGGTGGCGGTGTTGGAGAAGAGGTGTGGGAGGTAACCACCCGTAATACCTGCTATCAGCAGATTTTTCGGACATAGGACAACAAAAATCCCCAGAAGACATCGCCATCATGCTGAGGCACGTCTTCTGGGGAAAGTATTTTGATTTTATGTTAGTCCAGGGACTCTCTGTAGAATCCGCCGTAGAAGTTTTCTGTCTTGAATACGTTGATGATCACATGTTCATCCACGTCCTGAATCAGCTGGACGATATCGTTGATCTCATAGGAAGAGATTACGGTGTGGAGCAGGTACATCTTTTTGTGGCTGTAACCGCCGATGGCATCCACACAGGAGACACCGTGATGATACTTGCTGACATACGCCTTCATGACCTCTTCCGCTTTTTCTGTCGTGATCTGTAAGGTCACGCGGTCGTAGCGATGATGGAAAGTGGAGATCATCTTTGTGGAGATGAATTGGAACAGAATGGAATATCCTGCGTATTTCCATCCAAACATGTATCCGAAGATCACCAGGATACACACATTCCCCATGAACACGTAGTTCCAGATCGACTTTCCAGTCTTGTTGGAAACATAGAGCGCGATGAAATCGGTACCGCCGGTGGACGCGTTTCCTTTTAAGGAAAGTACAACAGACAATCCATAAAGCACACCGCCGAAGATCACATTCAGGGTCAGATCATCGAACAGCGGATTGTAGTGGCAGACTTTTAAGAAAAAGCTGGCTAAAAATACCTGTAACAGGGAAAACACTGTGAATTTTACATTGATGCTGCGGCAGCACATCAATGCAACCGGCAGGTTTAAAACAACGAGAGCTAAGGACGTTGACACGGAAAAGCCATACAACTCCGCAACTCGGTCGATCAAAATCGCAAGTCCTGTAAATCCGCTGGACAGAAGTCCTGCCGGACGGATAAACGCCAGGATTACATAGGACTGTAAAAGGGCAGATGCCAGAACTGCCACAAAGGAAATCACACAGCGGACAGCAAAATTTTTCCGCATCTCATGTACCTTTTTGGTAACATCATTCCAGGAACTCATAATGGGGTACTCCTTTTTCATACTCTTGCTGTAATGATCCGGTATTGTCATATTTGGTTAATCAAATGATATATTTTGCCGAATCATTCCATTGTTTTCAGATTCTTTGTCGTTTTGTATGGGGTGTTAGGAAAACGACCTTCATAACTTTATCATGATTTTTTTTATTGTCAATCGGTCTCCTAAAAAACGAGAAAAAAACAACCGGAGGAAACCTCCGGCTTAATAATGTTAAAATTTCTATTCTCTTGTTTCCAGATCTATACAATCATTTTCCGCGGTTTTCCCCGATTGCGGTGAGATACCGGTTGCAGGCATCCTTCATGCACGCGATCAGCGGCTTCTGTGTCAACGCAAAATAACGCTCCCTAATCTCCTTCTCGATCAACGGAACGTCCGTCTTCAGGCTCTTCCCCACAAACATGGACGCCACGAACCGCTTTGTCACCTCAAGGATCGTATTGCAGTCCAGTTCCAGAATCTTTCCCGTGTCACGCTCCACGATCAGGCTGATGTAAAACTCCCCGTGGAGATTGTAGATCGCGTCCTCCTTGCTCGGCTTTGCCTGACCGACCACGAGGATCGTGTTTTTGTTTTCCATATATATACCCCTTTTTGTTCCCCAGTATGAAAATTGCTCATAATGACTGACTTTTCCACACACTGACACGCTCTATCGCCCGCTTCGCATGCGGTCCACTCGCTAACGATGCAAGAAAAACAAATGTCGCCTGAGGTGCCGCTGGTTTTCTTTGCGCCTGTTACATAGTATATCACAAAATCTTTCCCTTTTCCATTGACTTTTCTATGCATTTCTACTAAACTAAGGGTAGCGAAAACAGATTCTTTTATTTATCGGGACTCCTGCCCGGATGCTCCCTCCGTAAATAAGAGCCATGAATCTTCCAACCAGGGGATCAGTGGCTTTTTTTGTTGCCATAAAATCCGAAAAACGGCTTTCAATACCTCTTTCGGATGTGCTGCAGCGAAAAAAGTTTTCTCCTGTATCAAACATATTTGGAGGATAATTACCATGACATTTTTTAAAGATCTGGATAACATTATGAAACAGGATTTCGGAAACCGCGGACTCTTAAAAGCCCTGCCGGATAACCCGATCCAGGAGACCCTTCACAGCCTCTCCACCGCCCGCCGCGCGATCCTCTTAACAGGATTCCCGGTTCGCTTAGAAGACGGAACCTACGTCGGCGAGACCGACGGTCCCTTAGGCACCGCCGACATCGCCGCCACCCTGACCGCCCTCGGTGTATCCGTCCTCGTGATCACCGACGAACCGGCATTCTCGATCGTAAGCGACGTCATCTGCAGCCGCGCCCCCAAAGCAAAACTCATGATGCTGCCAAAGACCGACACCGACGAATTCATCAAAAGCTGCATCAAAACCTTCGCCCCGACCCACTTCATCTCCCTAGAGCGCCCCGGCAAAGCCGCCAACGGCCACTACCACAGCATGCGCGGCGAAGTCCTCGATGACATGATCACCGACTCCGCCATCTTCCTCTCCGAGGCAAAAAAAGCCGGAACCACCACCATCTCCATCGGTGACGGCGGCAACGAAATGGGCATGGGAACCTACCGCGACGTGATCGAACACTTCGTCCCCTTTGGCGAGACGATCTGCACCGCCGAGTCCGCCGACATCACCCTCGCCTGCGGCGTCTCCAACTGGTGGGGAATCGGCATCGCCGCCCTCTGCTCCCTCTTAGCAGAAAAAAATCTCCTCCCGACCCGCGAAGAAGAAACCGAATCTCTCCGCCTCGCCGTAGCCGCCGGCAGCGTAGACGGCTGTACCAGAAAAAACGAAATGACCGTCGACCGCCTCGACCTCGAGACGCATCTCGGAATCCTGGATGCCGTAAACGGCATCTTAAAGAAAGAATTGGACGTATGTGCAATCGCTTAATACTTAAAAGCACACATTACCCCAGTTCACATGACCTACCAAATAACTATAAACTCAACATATTTACTTTGTAGGCACAAAACCAATATAATTCATCAGCAGCCTACCCCTCTCGTATTGTCCAATATCCAATACAACACATCCGCCTGAATCGCACAACACAGCGCCTGCGATTCCCGCCAATACACTGGAATTGTCACCTTCGCGCAGCCAATCTCAGCGCTGGCCTGGGTCCGGATCTGGGTGCCTGATTTCGGGGGCATGGCTTCCTCTTAGTGCGCGGGAGAATGCGTTGGAGAAAAAGTGACACTTGTTTGAGCCGCAGGCGAGTTGTGTCACTTTTTCTCCGCCCTTAGCATTCTTCTGCAAACTTAGAGGAACCGCCCCCGGAATCCCGAGTACCAGGAGCCGGACCTAGGCCAGCGCGTCCCCGCAGCCACATCCCCAGCCACCCCAACGCGTCCCCCTCCGCCAATATTTCATATTGACATCCCCCACCTCCATTCTATATAATAGACATAAATAATACGAATACCACATATGAAAGGGGGTTATACTCCTGCGGTCCCCACCCGGACGGCAGTATTTTTATGGAACAGCACCTGTCACAATACAAAATCTTCTACGAAGTAGCCCGCTGCGGCAACATCTCCCGCGCCGCCAAAGAACTCTACATCAGCCAACCCGCCATCAGCAAAGCCATCAGCAAACTAGAAGAAAGCCTCGGCATCAAACTCTTCAACCGAAACTCCCGCGGCGTCCAGCTCACCAGAGAAGGCACCATCCTCTTCCAGCACGTGAACACCGCCTTCGACTCCATCGGCCGCGGCGAACGCGAACTGAAGCGGATCCATGATTTCCACATCGGAAACCTGAAGATCGGTGTCAGCAACACCCTGTGCAAATATGTCCTTCTCCCATACTTAAAGGGATTTATCGGAAAATATCCACACGTAAACATCGCCATCGAGAGCCAGTCCACCTACCAGACCCTCGACATGCTGGATGCCAGAAAGATCGATATCGGTCTCGTAGCCGAGCCGAAAAACAGAAAAGGCCTCCACTTCCAGCCAGTGATGGAGATCAGCGACGCCTTCGTCTGTACCCCGGCCTACCTGGAAAACCTCCATTTAAGAGAAGGAAGCGACACCGATATCTTCAAGACCGGAAACATCATGCTCTTGAACCGATCCAACATGAGCCGGAAACATGTGGACGCCTACCTGTCCGATAACCAGATCGAGATCAACCAGATCCTCGAAACCACTGACATGGAGCTCCTTATCGAATTCTCCCGGATCGGCCTTGGAATCGGCTGCGTCATCAAAGACTTCGTCGAGGATGACCTGAAAAACGGAACCTTCATCGAGATCCCGCTTGATATCCCGATCCCGAAACGTGTCATCGGCTTCTGCTATCACCCGCAGGACGTGCCGGATACCTTAAGAGAATTTCTGGAATTTTCCCGGACATTCCACAAGGCATGATCTGACAGTTTTTGAACAAACAAAATACCGATTTTCCCAGAACTACAAATTAAAATTTATCAAAATATAAGCACGCGCTGCATGTCAAAAAAAGAGTCAGCAGGCTGAATTTCCATCGATTACGAAATTCAGTCTCTGGCTCTTTTAAATTTCCCATTTTCTCTCATGCAGACGCAGCCGCATTTCTCAACGTGCTCTTTACATCCGGTTCCATAAATCCCTAATTCAGGTCCTTATACCCCGTCGTCTCATAAAACTTCTCAAGACTTCCATACTTAAACACCATCTTAAGTTCACTTCCGATGCTGTTCATCATCGTCTCATCCGGAATCTCGTCGCGATGGTACCATCCCGCCTCGGAGAGCTCGTCCTCCTGAAGCTTGATCTTATCCGGTCCGTCAAGCTCCGCGAAAAATCCGATCATCTCCGTATCAGAGAACGCCCACGGCTGACTCTTATAATAGCGGATGTTCTTGACCTTCAGTCCGACTTCCTCCATGACCTCTCGGTGGATCGTCTCCTCAAAACTCTCCCCGATCTCCACAAAACCGGCGATCAGCGCGTATCCGCGGTACGGGTTATTGTTCACACGGTATCTGGACATTAAAAGTCTGTCCCCATCGGAAATCGCAACGATCACCGCCGGGGAGATCTTCGGGTACTCCGTCTGTCCGCACTCCGGGCACACAAGGGCGCGCTCCGTCTTGCTGTTCTCCATCAGATGTCCGCAGCATCCGCAGTACTTTCTGCTCTCTTTGAATCTGTGGATCTGAGTCGCCGTGATTCCCGCAAACGCCTGGTACATCGGGTGCATCTTCCGGTACGCCGCTGTCGGGCACAGCTCATACTCGTCAGAAACATGCTCCGGCATCTCCGTCACATAGTAATAGTGGTTTCCATCGATAGCAAACAGATAGTACGCGTTTGCCTTAAGTTCTTCCTTGTCCTCCGGGAAATCGGCAAACTTCGGGATCTCGTGGTTGTCCTCGTCCACCTTTCTCAAAAGTGTCTTACTCTTCTTTATATAAAGAACAAAGTCCTCATCCTGCGCCTTCGGCTGTCCGTAGGTCAGGTCAAATTTATGCGGGTTGATATCCTGGATCATCCTTATACTCCTCACTCGTTGACATGAGTTTCCGCTCTCCCGCAGCTCACATGATTTTCTGCCGCCGCGCAGGCAAAAACCTAAACTTTTCGCATCGTTTCCATGATACGACGGGCATCCACTTTTGTCAATCCGTCAAAACATGCCGTCCCCACACAATCCCACAACGAAACTTCGGCAAGATCAGTTACTGTCTGCGCAAGGCGTGAACAGCCGCACTTCACCAAAATCCAGCATATATTCCCCTGTTTCGGTTGACTAACATGTCCATTTGCCTTATAATGCCATTCAGTGTCCTTTTACAATGGGAATGTATGTTCGTAACCGTGAAGAAGTTTCATGGTTATCTATGTTTTACGAAAGGAGTTACCCAAATGGCAACAGAAAACAAAATGGGCGTCATGCCGTTAAACCGGCTTCTGATCTCAATGTCCGTGCCGATGATGATTTCAATGCTCGTCCAGGCACTCTATAACATCGTTGACAGTATGTTCGTCGCACAGTTAAGTGAAAATGCCCTGACCGCCGTATCCCTGGCGTTCCCGGCACAGAACCTGATGATCGCCGTGGCGACCGGAACCGGCGTTGGCGTCAACGCGGCCCTCTCAAGAAACCTCGGCGAAAAGAACTTCGAGCGCGCCAACAAGATCGCGGACCACGCGCTCTTCCTTGCAGCTATGAGCTACATTGCGTTCGCGCTCTTCGGTCTCTTCTTTGCGAGACAGTTCTTCCGTCTCCAGACCGATATTGAGGAGATCGTGGACCTCGGAACTACCTATTTAAGAGTCTGCACTCTTGCTTCCTTCGGACTCTTCATGGAGATCGCATGTGAACGTCTCCTGCAGTCCACCGGAAAGACGATCTACTCCATGTACACCCAGGGACTCGGTGCCATCATCAATATCGTCCTGGACCCGATCCTGATCTTCGGTTACTTCGGAGCACCGGCTCTAGGAATTGCCGGTGCCGCAGCCGCTACCGTCTTCGGACAGATCATCGCCTTCTGCCTCGGTTTCTATTTAAATAAGGCGAAGAACCATGAGATCACGATCTCCCTCAAAAGCTTCAAGCCGAATGGCGAGATCATCCGCCACATTTACGCGGTGGGCATTCCGTCCATCATCATGGCATCCATCGGAAGTGTCATGACCTTCGGAATCAACAAGATCCTCATCGCCTTCTCCTCCACAGCAACCGCTGTATTCGGCGTATACTTCAAGCTCCAGAGCTTCGTGTTCATGCCGGTCTTCGGCTTAAACAACGGAACGGTTCCGATCATCGCCTACAACTACGGCGCAGGAAAACCGGACCGCATCATGGGAACCATAAAACTCGCCGCTGTGTATGCCATAACGATCATGCTGTGCGGCTTCGCAGTCTTCCAGCTCCTGCCGGATAAGCTCTTATTGATCTTCAGTGCTTCCGATACGATGCTCTCCATCGGTATCCCGGCGCTCCGGACCATCTCCATCAGTTTCCTGTTCGCAGGATGCTCCATCGTCTGCACATCCCTGTTCCAGGCACTTGGACATGGAATGTTGAGCTTATGGATCTCCGTGTTCCGTCAGCTCGTTGTCCTTCTTCCGGTGGCATTTGTCTTCGCAAAGATCGGCGGACTCCACACGGTATGGTTCGCGTTCCCGATCGCCGAAGTTTTCGCGATCATCTTCAGCGGTGTGTGCCTTGTCCATGTGTATCGGAAGGAGATCATTCCGTTAAAGGCACTGCAGGGAAAGTAATTTTTCTTTTTTAATGAAATGATCAACTTTTTAGGCATGTAAGCCTAAGTCCCGCCAGGTCGTTTCTCCCGGTTATTTCCATGGATGAAACGCCTTTGCCAGACTTAAGTTTACATGCCTTTTTGTTATTGACCATTTTCCAAAGCCAAAAATCATCCCCGTCTTTTCGCATTTCATCACAGTCTGCAGCTCTATCCAGCAGTATTTTCCCATAATATTTTCTCATAAAATTCTCTCATGAAATTTTTTCAAAAAATTCCAGATTTTAACCTTTTAGTTCAAGACAAACCGCGAATTTTATAGTATGATATACCTACTTACAGAACAAAAGTTCTCAGTCTCAAACACCGGCCGGCAAGGATCCGCCGCCCGTTTCCCTTATAAAAATAAATGAGTACACATCACCCGCTGCCGAAAGCGTTTTTGAATGACCGACAGCTGACATCAGTCTGCCCTGATGGGAAAATGGAGGATGAAGTATGAAAGGATTATCGAAAAAACTGACCGGAAAAAAGATCCGGGATGAAATGTTGAAAAGAAAAATGACGGTCCGGGACCTTCAGGACGCGCTGGAGCTCGACAGTCCACAGTCGATCTATAAATGGCTCCGCGGGGAATCGCTCCCCTCTCTTCCGAATATGCTGGTCCTCGGTGAGCTGTTCAAGGTTCCGTTGGAAAAGCTCCTGGTCCGCGAGGACGGGAGTGTCGCTTACCACCGCATCTTTGATGACAGTCTTCCCTATGAGGTCGCTTTTCTGGTTCAGGATAAAGACGATTTTTCCTCAAAAAGACGTCATGTAGCGCGGTCTGATACCTTCGCCGGGACCTGTTACTCCGGAATATTTAATCTGCCTCAGAAGCGTCCTCATCCAGAAGTTCCTCGTAACTGACGTTTAAGACTTTTGCGAAGTACCGCAGTTCAATATCGGTCACAAACCGCTTCCCGCTCTCGATTCTCTGGATCGCGTTCTTATCAAGATCCAGTCCCAGAAGCTGAAGCATATCTGCCAGGCGTTTCTGTGAAACATCGTTCATCTTGCAGCGAAGTTCACGGATCTTAATTCCGCAGATATTGTTCCTGCCGGATATTGACTTATTTTTGTACATATAATAACTCTCCTTGTTTGGCATTCACTAATTGTCACCCCAAACAATATATGTTATTATTGAAACAGTCATGACATTCAGTAAATGTCATAAGGAGATTTTATCGGCTTCAAACCACAAAACATTAAAGAAAATGCTCCTGCTGCCGCACCGCAGGAGCAGATCTCTTAAATATACTGGCTGACCATATGGTTCTTTCGCAATCGCACACAGACATCTGCGAAAATTCGACCAGTCGCCATATGACTTATTCAAAGGAGGTTTTACTTATGGAAATCACAAAAGAATTAAAACAGGATCTCTCAGAGTTGGAATCCGTATGCTCTGCCTTTCTCGGGAAATATGAATCACAGCTTACAGATGCCCTGAATAAGACAGAAATGTCCGCTGAGGACAGCTTAAAAATAGATCTGATGTTGGAACTTGTCACACACCTCTCCTCCGCACAGTTTGTCTCTTCTTATATGCAGAAAGATATTGTAAAAGAAGGAATTCTTCTTCAGGACGAGTCCGGAAACTTCACCCTCGGCGGAACTCCGCTTCCACCGATGAGCGATATCGAAGTGTATGTCCATGATGATGAACTGGATCAGGATGTCTGGAAACGCGTATTTATCGGCGGCGGAAGCGAAAAGCGGATCTGCGGTCTGCGCCACCCGGATCTCACTTCCGGTGTTCATGCGCGGCTCCGCGGTTAAGTTTCATTTCCACAAAGTCAAAGCTGCCGGGTACAGGTATGAAAACATGATGCAGAATCATTTCCGTCATATTTTCCCTGCGCTCGGCTTTTTATTTTCACTCAACCTCCCGCCTGAATAATATCCCGGATCGTCTGCATGGAGAGATCCACAGACGCGATCTCATCCGCGCACTGCTTTAATTCTCCGCTCATCATCGCCGCATGACCGATCTCCTTCTTATATTTTAACTGATGTTCCAGACTCGCCCAGAAATCCATGGCAATCGTGCGGAGCTGGATCTCAACATAGGTTCCAGCCGTCTTCCCAGACTTCCCCCGCATGATCAGATGGATTCCCCTGTATCCGTTCGGCTTCGGATAGGAGATATAATCCTTTTCTTTGATCAGCTCATACTTTTCCTGTCCCTTCAGCCATTTTTCCACCTTAAACACGTCATCCGCAAAGGAACAAATCACCCGGATCCCCACCGCGTCATGGACCGTGTCCAACGCCGATTCCAGAGTCTCCGGCAGCCTCTTTCTCTTCAATTTTTCGATCATGCTGTCCGGCGACTTGATCCTGGAACATGTGTACTGGACCGCATGGAAGCCAGATTTCTTGTCATCTGGAAATTCTTCCAACAGTTTCAGCATGTCACATCTCGCAGTCTCAAGAAGCTCTAATTTATCTCCGTAAAACTCTTTTGCAGTCATATTTTTCCACTCCCCTGTTATTTTTCCAAATTTTTAAAACATACCTTTTCTGTGCCACCTTACAGCATCCCGTAGTTTGCTGCTCCCTCTTCTGGGCTTTTACCGGCACGTTCTTTCTTCATTTGCCCACATTCTACCTTCACTTTTCGAAATTTCATTGAAAAAAGTGTGTTCACTTTCTGAACTTTTCCCAGGTCATGGAATCACCCCGTTTTTTTCACAGATTCTCCTTATTTTTCCTGTATGATCGTAACAGTTGAAAGAACAATTTTCAGGAGGTCTTCATATATGAAACTGCTTCTCGCAGAAGACGAACATTCTCTTTCCCGCGCGGTCCAGGTACTCCTGGAGCGAAGCGGATATTCCGTAGATCCCGTGTTCGACGGGGAAGAAGCATTGGACGCGATCTCAAACGGCATTTACGATGCCGCGATCTTAGATATCATGATGCCGAAAAAAGATGGACTTGAGGTACTTCGGGCGGTGCGCCAGGCCGGAAACATGATCCCGGTCCTGCTTCTCACCGCCAAGGCCGAGGTGGACGACAAGGTACTTGGACTCGATTCCGGGGCCAACGACTACCTGACAAAACCATTCTCCGTCCAGGAACTTCTCGCCAGGATCCGTGCCATGCTGCGGACCCAGGCCGGGGATCCGGCTGCCGCAACTCTTTCACTCGGAAATATTTCCTTAAACCGGACCACCTTTGAGGTCTCCTCCCCAACCGGAAGTTTCCGGCTGAGCAACAAGGAATTTCTTATGCTGGACATGCTTTTATGCAGTCCGAACCATCCACTCCCCGCCGAGCGCTTCATGGAGAGGATCTGGAAAAATGAACCAGATATGGAGGTGAATATCGTATGGATCTACATTTCTTATCTCACAAAGAAACTTGCGGCTCTGCACGCAGACATTCAGATCGTATCGGATGGAAACGGCACCTATTCCCTGGCGGCAATCAGCTGATCCGCTCCCTGCAGGTCAAGCTCATCGCGGTCTCCATGCTCTCCCTGTTTGCGGTGCTGACGCTCATCGTCTCCATCAGCGTCGCCATCAGCTACTCACATGTAGTCACCGAAGCCGACGAGATCTTAGGCGTCCTCGCTGCCAATGACGGTCATTTCCCGGATTCCTGGAAACACATGGAAAACCGCGAGAAAAGCGATCTCTTCCAGGCGGAGCTTCCCTATGAATCCCGGTATTTTTCCGTCAGCTTCACGTCAAGCGATACAAGCTCCTCCATCGATGTAGACCAGGTCGCCGCCGTCAATTCTGACACCGCCGTCCAGTATGCCACAAAAGCGCTGGCGATTGGAAAAGACCATGGTTTCATCGGAAATTACCGGTATGTCGTGACCTCCGATGACAGCGGCACCCAGATCACCTTCCTGGACTGCCGCCGTTCTCTCTCGAACTTCCGGGCATTCTGGGTCACGATCACCCAGGTCGCCCTTGCAGGATTTCTCCTGGTCTTCCTACTGATCATCTATTTCTCCAGACGGATCGTAAATCCCACGGTGGAAAGCTATGAAAAGCAGAAACTCTTCATCACCGACGCCGGTCATGAATTAAAGACCCCCCTCGCCATCGTCGACGCGGACGCGGACGTGCTCTCCATGGATGTTGGGGACAGCGAGTGGCTCGCCGACATCAAAAAACAGGTGCGGCGCATGACTTCCCTCACAAACGACCTGATCTGCCTTGCCAGAATGGAGGAGGCTGAAAATACGGCGG
>CAVIYT010000065.1:0-6748 GCA_963646925.1 Paludibacteraceae bacterium | reverse complement strand
AAACAAATTTGAAAGGAGCAATTCATTATGGATACAATGAGTCTCACAGCGAAATACGAAGACGAAATGATTGCTATTCGAAGATATATTCACAAACATCCGGAACTCAGCAATCAGGAATTCAAGACAACAGAGCTGATCCGCGAAAAGCTCACCGAATACGGAGTGGAGATCGCAGAGATTGGCATGAAGACAGGAGTTGTCGGAATCATCCGTGGCGGAAAGTCTGGAAAAACTGTTGCGATCCGCGAAGATATCGACGCGCTTCCGATGAAGGAGCTCACAGGACTTCCTTTCGCATCCGAAAATGACGGCGTCTGCCATTCCTGCGGACATGATATCCACACTACAGTTCTTCTCTACTGCGCAAAGGTATTATCCGAGATCCGCGAGGAGCTTGCGGGAACGGTCATGTTGTTATTCCAACCTGCGGAAGAGCGCATGGGCGGAGCAAAACAGCTGGTTGACCGTGATTTTACAAAGGCCGCGAAACCGGACGCGTTCATCGGTCTCCATGTTTCACCGGAGGTTGACGCGGGTTCCATCGCGTTAAAAAAAGGACCGGCAAACGCCTCCAACGATTTCTTCCATATTAAGATCAGCGGAAAGGGCGGACATGGCGCTCACCCGGAAAACTGTATCGACCCGGTTGCCATCGCAGGCTATGTGATCACACAGCTTCAGACCGTGATCTCCCGTGAAAACTATCCGGTATATCCGGGCGTTCTCACCATCGGCAGCATCCACGGCGGTACCGTAAACAATATTATCCCGGATTATGTGGAGATGCACGGAACCTTAAGAAGTCTCGATCCGGACTGCCGCGTAAAGATGCGTGAGGGAATCGACCGCATCGTAAAATGTTGCTCCGAGTCCATGAGAGGCATCGGAGAGATCGAGTGGGAGGACGGTGTACCGCCGCTTGTAAACGATGATTCCATCATCGAGGCAGTTGCGGAGGCCGCTGCAAAGACCATCGGTTCCGACCATGTTTCCTATGTAAAGAATCCGTCCATGGGTTCCGAGGACTTCTCCGTTCTCTTCCCGGACTTCGGACCTGGCGCCCAGTTCCGCTTAGGATCAGGAAACAGTGAGGATCCGAATTCCAGACACGGTCTTCACAACTCCAAGAACGTATTCGATGAGAAGTGCATCCGCACAGGCGCGTCCGTCCTCATCCAGTACACGAGGGATTTCTTAAAATAATTGATTGGTATTCCGACCGATAAGGGGGTCGGCGGATCTCAATATTCCGCGACGCGGAAACTAAATCTGGCAGCAGCTTCCAGTGCGGTTACTGTTCTTTCAGGTACATCGGATAGCTGTCCAAACTACATAAGGAGAGTTTTTATGGAAAACAACAAGAAAAAGCTGCAGATTCCTACCACATGCGCACTGTTATTCATGCTCATGATCGTCTGCGCAATCCTGACCTGGATCGTTCCGGCAGGTGAATTCGACACGGAAAAGGTAGGCAACTTAAATAAAGTTATCGCAGGCACATACCATACAGTAGAGTCCTCCCCGGTTGGCCCATGGGCAACCATCATGGCAGTCGTACAGGGATTCTACAAAGCAGCGAAGTTAATGTTCATGGTATTCTTCGTTGGCGGCGCTGTTGAAATTCTGGAAAAGAGCGGCGCGATCCACGCTGCATTCGGAAAACTGGCTTCCAAGCAGAACTTAAACGTAAATGTACTTGTATTCTTAGTAATGACATTCATGTCCATCGGCGGCGCAGCAGGCGTTTTCGCAAACCCGGTCGTTGCCCTGATCCCGATCGGAATGATCCTGGCAACAAACTTAGGATATGACTCCTTCACAGGCTTCCTGCTTGTATACATGGGCGCGTACTCCGGCTTCAACGTAGGATGGGCAAACGCTTCCACGATCGGTACCGCACAGCCGATCGCTGAACTCCCGATCTTCTCCGGTTTCAGTGTCCGTGTCGTATTAAACATCATCAACCTGGCTCTCTGCTATTTCTTCACGATCCGTTACATGAAATCTATCAAGGCAGATCCGAAGAAGAGCTTAAACTACGAAGAGGGACTTTCTGTTTCCGAGTACATGGGTGTCGGAAAAGAAGGTGCAAAAACTATCGAAGCTCACTTAACTCCACAGCACATGATCAGTCTTATTGGTCTTGCTGTCGCAGTCGTTGCGATCCTCATCGGTTCTGTAAAGTACAAATGGAGCTATGACCAGATCTCCGCTACATTCTTTGTTCTTGCGGTTGTCGCAGGTCTCATCAACGGCATGGGCATCAACGGAACAACAAAGGTATTCGTTGCAGGATGCGCAAAGATGGTAAATGCAGCATTTATTATCGGTTTCGCAAATGGTATTTCTGTAATCCTTGCAAACGGAAATATCTTAAACACCATCGTATACTGGCTGTCCATCCCGATGTCCAGCATGGGTTCCATCCTCGGAGCAAACTTCATGTTTATCGCAAACCTGTTCATCAACCTCTTTATCCCGTCTGGTTCCGGACAGGCCGCAGCCGTTATGCCGCTTATGGTTCCGGTTGCCGACCTTGCAGGCATCACAAGACAGGTTGCTGTACAGGCATTCCAGTTTGGTGACGGTTTCTCCAACTGCCTCTTCCCGACAGCGGGTACTCTTATGGGTTCCCTCGCGATCGCTAAGACAGACTGGACGAAATACGCAAAGTGGTTCATGCCGCTTCTCGGATGCCAGGTAATTCTCGCATTCGCATCTTTAACGATCTTACAGAGCATCGGCTGGACCGGACTGTAGGAAGACATATAATATAAGGAAAGAGGACTCCCGTTCCCCGGCGGAGGTCCTTTTTTTTACGCAATGGAGGCAGTTCCGGCGGACCTTTTGACCGCGGCGGGGGAAAATCTCGCAAAATAAGTTGACTTATCATAGTCTGAAAAATATAATACTTTTATTAAGGAAAGAAAAAATCCTTGAAAAGCTGAGGCAATCAGCGTATTATGGTGAACGTAAGTGTGTAAATTTACGTGACAATGAGAGAAACAGAGGTACCTTTATGGCATTAAAGAAAAAGCCGGTTACCGGCATGAAAGATATTCTCCCTGCAGAGATGCAGATCCGGGATTACGTGCTGAACCAGATCAAAGAGACCTACCGCGGTTTTGGATTCTCCGCGATCGAGACCCCGTGCGTGGAGCACATTGAGAACCTCCTGAGCAAACAGGGCGGCGATAATGAGAAGCTGATCTTCAAGATCTTAAAGCGCGGCGAGAAGTTAAATATCGAGACAGCAGAGACAGAGAACGATTTGGCAGACGGCGGACTCCGCTACGACCTGACACTTCCGTTATCCAGATATTACTCCAACAACTCCGCAAACCTGCCGTCCCCGTTTAAGGCACTCCAGGTAGGCAGCGTATGGCGCGCGGACCGTCCGCAGAAAGGACGTTTCAGACAGTTCGTCCAGTGCGATATCGATATTCTCGGTGACGCGACAAACCAGGCTGAGATCGAGCTGATTCTCGCGACAACAACAGCGTTAAAGAAGATCTGCCCGGACAACAGCTTTGAAGTCCGCGTCAACGACAGAAAGCTTCTCCGCGCGATGGCTGTATACAGCGGATTCCCGGAGGAAGATATCGATAAGGTATTCATCACAGTCGACAAGATGGACAAGATCGGTACCGACGGCGTAAAGGCAGAACTGATCGAAAACGGCTACTCCGAGGAGACAGCCGATAAATACTTAGACCTGATGGGTCAGGCGACAAACGACGTAGCAGGTGTCCGCCGTATGGGAGAGATCCTCGCAGGTGTCTTAGAGGATGGTGCTGCAGAGAACCTTGCGCAGATCATGGAGACTGTGGGCGAGGTTTCCGACGGAAGCTTCAAGCTTGCCTTCGACCCGACCTTAGTTCGCGGCATGGGCTACTACACAGGAACCATCTTTGAGGTATCCATGGAAGGTTTCGGCGGTTCCGTAGCAGGCGGCGGAAGATATGACAAGATGATCGGAAAGTTCACAGGCATGGACACACCGGCCTGCGGTTTCTCCATCGGTTTCGAGAGAATCGTTACGATCCTCTTAGACAACGGCTTTACCGTTCCGGGCGGAAACGAGAAAGAGGCATGGCTCTTTGAGAAGGGCATGAGCTCCGAGAAGCTTGCTTCCATCATGAAAGAGGCGATGGCTGCCCGCAGGGAAGGAAAGATCGTCCTTGTAGCCCAGATGAATAAGAACAAGAAGTTCCAGAAGGAACAGCTTGGAAAAGAAGGTTACAGCGAGTTTAAGGAATTTTATAAGGAAGACTTAAAGCACTAATTTTTAAATACGTTTACTGTTTCAGGAGGAAAATCATGGCAGAATCAATGGCAGGCTTAAAGCGTTCCTGCCGCTGTGCTGAGGTCACAGAGGCAAACGTAGGCCAGGAAATGACACTTATGGGATGGGTCCAGAAGAGCAGAAACAAAGGCGGAATTATCTTCACCGACCTTCGTGACCGTTCCGGAATCATCCAGATCATCTTTGAGGAGAGCGATTGCGGCGCAGAGAGCTTCGCAAAAGCTGAGAAATTAAGAAGTGAGTTCACAGTAGCGGTTGTCGGAACCATCGAAAAACGTTCCGGCGCGGCAAACCCGAACTTAAAGACAGGTACCATCGAGATGAGAGCGAAATCCTTAAGAATCCTCTCCGAGTCCGAGGTGCCGCCGTTCCCGATCGAGGAGAACAGCAAGACGAAGGAAGACCTTCGTTTAAAATACCGTTATCTTGATCTCCGCCGTCCGGATCTTCAGAGAAACATCATGACAAGAAGCCGCGTGGCTACAATGGTCCGTCAGTTCTTAGCTGACGAAGGTTTCCTTGAGATCGAGACTCCGACTCTTATTAAGAGTACGCCGGAAGGCGCGAGAGACTACCTTGTACCGAGCCGTGTACATCCGGGTGAGTTCTATGCTCTTCCGCAGTCTCCGCAGTTATTAAAGCAGTTACTCATGTGTTCCGGTATGGACCGTTACTTCCAGCTCGCAAGATGCTACCGTGACGAGGACCTTCGTGCTGACCGTCAGCCGGAGTTCACACAGATCGATATGGAGTTATCCTTCGTAGATGTTGAGGATGTCCTCGAAGTCAACGAGAGACTCTTAAAGAAACTCTTCAAGGAGATCTGCAACGTAGATGTTCAGACCCCGATCCTTCGTATGACATGGCGCGAGGCGATGGACCGTTTCGGTTCCGATAAGCCGGATATGCGTTTTGGCATGGAATTAAAGAATGTATCTGATGTCGTAAAAGACTGCGACTTCGTTGTATTCAAGAGCGCTCTTGAGAATGGCGGATCTGTCCGCGGTATCAACGCGAACGGACAGGCTGGAATGCCGAGAAAGAAGATCGACGCTCTCGTTGAGTACGCAAAGGGATTTGGCGCAAAGGGACTTGCATACCTTGCGATCCATGAGGATGGTTCCTACAAGTGCTCCTTCGGCAAGTTCATGAAGCCGGAAGAGTTAGACGCTCTCGTAAAAGCTATGGATGGACAGCCGGGTGACCTCCTGTTCTTCGCTGCAGATAAGAATAAAGTCGTATTCGATGTATTAGGAAATCTCCGTCTTGAGATCGCAAGACAGTTAGACCTCTTAAAGAAAGATGACTTCAAGTTCCTGTGGGTAACAGAGTTCCCACTCTTAGAGTACTCCGAGGAAGAGGGACGTTACGTTGCTATGCACCATCCATTCACAATGCCGATGGAGGAAGACCTTCCGCTTATCGACACTGATCCGGGTGCAGTCCGCGCGAAAGCATACGATATCGTATTAAACGGTACCGAGCTCGGCGGCGGATCCGTTCGTATCCACCAGGATGATATCCAGGAAAAGATGTTCGAAGTTCTCGGCTTCACAAAAGAGAGAGCAAGAGAGCAGTTCGGCTTCCTGCTTGACGCGTTCAAGTACGGAGTACCGCCGCACGCTGGTCTCGCATACGGTCTCGACCGTGTCGTTATGCTCATGGTAGGCGCAGACAGCATCCGTGACGTAATCGCTTTCCCGAAGGTAAAAGACGCATCCTGCCTCATGATGGAAGCACCGGCACCGGTAGATCCGAAGCAGCTTGAGGATCTCGATATCGCGATCGTTGAGAAGAAGGACGAAGAATAATTTGAGATAGAAATAGAGAGAAGCACTGTGCAGTTTATTTATGTACAGTGCTTCTCTTTTGCTTTGTCTCCCCTTTGTGAAATGTTCGTGAACTTGTAGAATTTTCGGATATACTTTGCTAAAATATAGCTATCAAAGAGAAATTCATGATGTACATACATTTTTCATGCTATATGGAGGTGCAGACAATGGATGCAGTAAAAGTACTTATGGTCGATGACGAGGAGAGAATGAGAAAGCTCGTCAAAGACTTTTTAACGATCAAGGGATACCGCGTTCTGGAGGCCGGAGACGGCGAGCAGGCTATCGATATCTTCTTTAAGGAAAAAGATATCAGCCTTGTGATCCTGGACGTCATGATGCCGAAGATGGACGGCTGGGAGACATGTAAGACGATCCGCCGTTACTCTCAGGTTCCGATCATTATGCTGACGGCGAGAAGCGAGGAGCGCGACGAGCTTTTAGGCTTTGAACTCGGCGTGGATGAGTACATCTCAAAACCGTTCAGCCCGAAGATCCTCGTGGCGAGAATCGAGGCGATCTTACGCCGCGGCACCGGAACATCAACCGGAGAGACCTTAGAGACAGACGGAATCCGCGTGGACAAGGATGCCCATGAGGTGACTGT
>CAVIYT010000064.1:0-10185 GCA_963646925.1 Paludibacteraceae bacterium | reverse complement strand
GGTGGGGGAGCGTAAGATGGTATAATTTTTTGATATATTTCTAAAATTTGGTATAAATATCCTTCAAAGAACGGTCCCCATAGGGTTTTCATCCAACGGGAGACCGTTCTTTGAATTTATGCAGCGGATATAGATGTATAGATTATGCTAAAGTATATCAAAATGTTATAGATAATAAAATAAACACGTATTTTTCATTTGAGATGTCAGAATGTATAATAAACCATAAGAAATCCGGATTCTTTTGTAAAAAATGTATAGCAAAGCAACAGAAAGGGGACATCATATGTTAATGGATTTGCTTACGTCCTATGGAACATACACTCCTGCGGCAGAGGGAGCCATAGCATCATTCAAGTTCAGTTACTTCCCAACGTTGGCGATTGCAGCCATCGTAATTTTCCTTGGACAGTTTTTTGTCCGCCACAGCGCTTTCTTAAGAAAGACCGCGCTTCCGGCACCGGTCGTATCCGGACTGCTGTTTGCGATCATCATATCATGTATTAAAGTTGCTGGTTTCCAGGTCAGCTTTGAGGCGACAACTTTAAAAGATCTGGCACAGAACCTGTTCTTTGCAGGTGTCGGTTTCGCGTTTACTGCCGGAATGTTAAAGAAATCCGGTAAGAAACTTGTAATCAATATCGCGGTCGGAGCGGTACTCTTAATCACTCTTCAGGATATCATCGGTATCGGTGTTGGTCGTCTTATTGGACTTCATCCGCTTCTTGCACTTCAATGTTCTTCCGCTTCCATGGCCGGCGGTGTTGCGACAGCAGCGGCTATGGGACCGTTCTATGAGTCTCTGGGTGTTCAGGACGCGACAGTTGTAGGCATTGCCTGCGGTACACTCGGAAACATTATGGCTTCCCTGATCGGCGGACCGGTTGCAGTAGCACTGATCAAGAAGCACAACTTAAAGGCTGACCCGAATGACCAGCCGCATGTAGTAAAGAAAACAATCCATGAGTTAAATGCAGACAAGCTGATCAAGGCATTCTGCCTCACTCTTCTTCTGGCTCTGATGGCAGTACCGATCACATGGCTGTTCGGCGTAATTAAGATCAATATGCCGATCTGTATCTCCTGTATCTTTGCAGGCGCTATCGTTCGAAGCATCTGCGACGCAAAGAAGGTAGAGCTTCCGACAGAGGAGATCGAGGCTCTCGAGAATATGTGGCTTCAGCTTTACTTAGCTCTCATTATGATGAGCACAGACTTCACAAAACTTGCACCGCTTGCTGGTCAGGTTGCTATCGTTGTAGCATGCCAGGCAATCTTCATCTGCCTGTTCGGTTACTTTGTATCCTTCAACCTTTTCGGCCGCGACTACGGCGCAGCTGTTATGACAGCCGGAAATATCGGTTGGGGTTCCGGTTCCGCTACAAACTGTGTAGCGAATGAGAAAGCCGTTATGGATGAGTACGGCTGGCACTCCATCGCGTGGGATCTCTATCCTGGATGGTCAGTTATCTGCGATGACTTGTACAACCCGGCGATCCTTTCGATCCTTGGTACGATATTCGCGTAAGTTTTCTAATTCTATTGCTAGATTTTCTTATTGTTTATAAATATCCTTCTAAAAAGACCTGCCTTTATGGGAGAATATCCTGTAAAAGGCAGGTCTTTTATTATGCAATAGGAAATTCCAGAGAAATTTCCGGCAAAACAAGAGGCACACTTCTATTTAAATATCTGACGGCAGCTGGTCCTTTATAAAGGAAAGAAAACATTCCGCAGCCGGTGACAGCGCCTTCGCGCAGGCAAGACCGATCTCCACATCCTGGGCGGGCTGGAGCGGAAGCTGGAGGACATCCGGGTAGCCAGGCATGCAGTTGATCCGGTTGTTGACGCTGATTCCAAGACCTGCTTCCACCATGGAATAGGTGGCCTGGACATCCATTGTTGTGAACTGGGTGTTGGGGTGGATCCCACGGTCCTGGAAGAATCTCGCGCTGTCGATATCGAGCCCTGGACATGTCTCAATATATGGCTCCCGGCAGAATGCCTCGATGGGGATCTCCTTCATGGAGGCCAGGGGATGATCTTTTGGAATCAGGGCCAGCAGGGGATCTTTTACTAACGGATACCAGAGATGGGTTCCGTCTCTTTTGCTCACCAGACAAAAATCCAGCTGGTGCTGTTCCAGGCGGGAGATAAAGTCCGTGCTGGTCCCATTGAAGATCTGGAACTGGATGCCGGGGTGGAGTTCGCGGAATTTCGAGGTGACATCCGTGATCCACCGGTAATATCTGCGGTAAGCGGTTCCGATCCCGATAACGCCCTGTTCCCCGCCGCGGATCCCGGAGATCGTCTGGGACAGGCGGTCCGCGGAGAATAAAAGCTCCCGGACAGAGGGAAGCAGGCGCAGGCAGTCGGAAGTGGGCTGTACCCCGCTCTTTCCACGGTACAGCAGAGGAAATTCGGTCTCCTTTTCCAGGGCTGCAATGCTGCGACTAATGCCGGAAACCGTGTATCCCAGGGTCTCCGCCGCCGCGGTCAGACTCTTTTTATCGATGGCGGTGACGAGCACCCGGTAATGTTCAAGATCCATAGAAAAACCTCCTGCATATCCTTGAATAATACGCAAGGATATATTGAAAAATAGTCGCTTTTCTCAAGAATAGGACAGCGCTATACTTTTGTCAAGAATGAAGGGGAGAAAACAACATGGTACACACACAGGAACTTACAAAAGGAAATCTGTACGGACATCTGGCAAAGTTAGCGGTCCCACTGATCTTCGGAAATATTTTACAGCAGTTTTACAATACCATCGACGCCTACGTGGTCGGACGGTATGTGGGACAGAAGGAATTCGCGGCGATCGGAATCGCGGGCACGGTCATGAACCTGTTTCTGTTTGCGATAGTGGGGGCCTGTACGGGAATTTCCGTTCTGTTTGCGAAATGTTATGGAAGAAAGGATTATGAGGCGCTGCGGGCGCAGCACTTTACGGCACTTTATGCCGGGCTCTCCGGCTCGGTACTTCTTGGAATCGCGGGGATCCTCGGAATGCAAGGGATTTTGGCACTGATCCAGACACCGGAGCAACTCAAAGGTTATATTTCAGAATATCTGATCTGGATCTTCCTCAGCATGCCGATGGCATACCTCTATAACATGTATGCCTCAGCGCTCCGTGCAGCCGGAGACACAGCGGCGGCGCTCTGGATCCTGGCAGCGTCTGTTGCGGCGAACCTGGGGCTGGATATTCTGTTTGTGGTAAACATCAAAATGGGGATCGAAGGCGCCGCAAAGGCGACAGCCATCACCCAGTGCATTTCAGCTGTTCTCTGCATGGGGTATATGGCCGTGGCCCATAAAGAACTTCTGCTGACGAAGAAGTCATGTAAGTTCAAAAAACGGCTGTTTGGAGATACGGTCCGGTACGGAATCGTGACGGCCCTGCATCAGACGGGTGTCTATCTCGGAAAAATGCTTGTGTGGGGAGCTGTCAATACCGCGGGAACGGAAGGAATCGCCGCGTATACGGCAGCAACCAGAGTGGAAGGATTTGTGAATTCTCTTGCGGACAGCGGTTCCGCGTCGACATCTGTCCTCGCTGCGCAGAACTACGGGGCGGGAGATCAGAAGAGGGTGAAGGAGACATTCCGGTGCAGCCTGACGGAACTTCTGACGATTGGAATTGCCGGTGGGATCCTGATCTTTGCCGCTTCACCCTGGGCAGCTGGGCTGATGCTCGGAACGACGGAGGGTTATGTACATCTGGAAGCAGTCCGGTATCTTAAGGTGATCGCGGTGTTCTATCCGCTCTGCTTTACCTGTTCGGTGTTTACGGGATTCTATAACGGAATTGGAAAAGTGTCTTTGACCCTGATCGGGACGTTAGGGCAGATCGCCCTCAGGGTGATCTTTTCCTGGATCCTGTTTGGGCGCTTGCAGCTGGCTGCTGTGGCGGCAGCGACGGGGATCGGATGGATCGCGGCGAATGTGTTCTGGGCGTGGAGATTAAAGAAAACGAATATATGCTGAACAATAAAAGAGGCTTGACCGAAAGGAACTTGGTCAAGTCTCTTTTTATTGTTCGGCATATGGTGGTGAGAGACCGTCACATAGGAACTCCGGTGGCTGATGCGAAAGTGATATATTACTTCGATATAGATCAGATACAAAACAGATATTTTTATTATAAATTGGCCTGCGTTATAATGACCTTATCAGAAAGAGAGAGGGGCAAAGCGGATATGACATTTTTAGAAATGGCGGAAAAACGATATTCAGTCCGCAGGTTTGATGGAAAAGAAGTCAGCCCGGAAGTGATCGATAAGATCCTGGAAGCGGCAAAGGTTGCACCCAGCGGACACAATGCGCAGAGCGGACGGATTCTGGTGTTAAAGAGGAGAGAAGACCTGGAACGGTTAAAGGAATGCACCCCGTGTCATTACCATGCGCCTCTCGCATTCGTGATCAGCTTTGATAAGACCACCTGCTGGCAGAGAGAAATTGACGGGGCAGTGAGCGGACCGATCGACGCTTCTATAGTAGGAACGCATATGATGTTTGAAGCGTATGAGCAGGGAGTGGGATGCTGCTGGGTCATGGGATTCAATCCGATGATGTTAAAGCAGGTATTCCACATGCCGGACAACCTGGAACCGGTCCTGATCCTTGTATGCGGATACCCGTCCACAGACGTGAGACCGTCCAGCAGACACGCGAGCCGTCTTCCGGTGGAAGAGTTTACGACATATGATGATTACAAAAAAGAGTGAGTGCGTTATCAGACATGACTGAATCACATGCGGGAGCCGAAAAGCTGATATCTATAACGTTTCAATATAAATCAGATAAAAAAGCAATATTTTTATTATAAATAGAACTGAGTTATAATGAAACCATCAAAAAGAGATTCAGCGAAAAAAGCTCACGCTGACAGTTACCAAGAGAAAAGATATCAATGTATTGGGAGGAACAAACATGAGTGACTTTGGATTTTCAATGCCGCGTTATTTCCAGAATATGCCGGGAATCGGCAAAGGGCTTGTTGAGATAAAGGAAGACAACGCCGCAGAGCTGAAACAGGTAGAGAAAGAAGTTCACGAGGCCATTGAGGCAGCTACACAGGCAGGAAAGAGCGATGAGGCAGTCCGCGCGACTGGACAGCTCACACCGATGGACAGAATCAATGACCTGATCGACCCGGGTACCTGGTTCCCGTTAAACAGCCTTTACAATCCGTATGACAATGCGGACGGCAGCACATGTGTTATCACCGGTATGGCAAAGGTCCATGACAAATGGGTAGTTGTTATCGCGTCTGACCACAAGAAACTCGCTGGTGTATGGGTCGGCGGACAGGCATACAAGCTGACACAGGCCTGTGATGTAGGATTAAAGCTCAGAATCCCGGTTGTTTACCTCTTAAACTGCTCCGGTATCAAGCTTGACGAACAGGATCGTGTATTCGCCGGAAGAATCGGCGGCGGCACCCCGTTCTACCGTCATATGGAACTCGCCCAGAACGGTATTCCGGTTATCGTCGGAATCTTCGGAACAAACCCGGCAGGCGGCGGATACCACTGCATTACACCAACGATCTTAGTTGCACACGCAAAAGCAAACATGGCAGTCGGCGGTGCAGGAATCGTCGGTGGTATGAACCCGAAGGGACATGTGGATGAGGAGAGCGCAATGGCACTCATCAATGCCACAAAGAACGCTAAGAAGGGTGAAGTTCTCGGAAGTGTTGAGACACACTACAATGAGACAGGACTTTTCCGTGAGGTATACGGAACAGAGGAAGGCGTTATCGACGCATTAAAGAAATATGTGGACGCATCCCCGCACTACAATGAAAACTACTTCCGCGTAGCTGAGCCGGCTGAGCCGAAGTTCCCGGCAGAGGATCTTTACAGCCTCCTTCCGATGAACCAGAAGCGCGGATACGATATGAGAGACATCCTCTCCAGACTGACAGATAACAGTGAACTCCACGAGTTCCGCCCGGATTACGGCCCGGAGATCATCACAGGACTTGCAAAGTTCAACGGTCTCTTAGTCGGAATCATCTGCAACAACCAGGGTATCATCCCGAACTATCCGGAGTACGTAAAGGGTGGCATCGGAATCGGCGGAAAGCTTTACAGACAGGGACTCTTAAAGATGAACGAGTTCGCGACACTCTGCTCCAGAGACCGCATCCCGCTTGTATGGTTCCAGGATACAACCGGTATCGATGTAGGAAAGCCGGCTGAGGAAGCTGAGCTCTTAGGACTTGGTGCAGCACTTATGTACGCGACACAGAATGCCGAGACACCGCAGATGGAGATCACATTAAGAAAAGGTACAGGAGCTGCCCACTATGTTATGGGCGGACCGATGTGCACAAAGAGAAACAGCATCAGCCTTGGTACAGCAGCTACAGAAATGTACGTTATGCACAGCGAGACAGCAGCGGCAGCAATGTTTGCCCGCCGCCTCGTAAAAGACCATGATGCAGGCAAGGACCTTCAGCCGACCATCGACAAGATGAACCACATCATCCAGGATTACCACAAGAAATCCCGTCCGGCATACTGCGCAAAGCAGGGCTGGATCGATGAGGTCGTAGATCTTAACAACCTTAGAAATTATATCTGCGCATTCACCGGCGCCGCTTACCAGAATCCGGCAGGTGTTTGCCCGTTCCATCAGATGCTCGTTCCGCGTATGATCCGTGATATGGAGACTGCAAAGGGACAGCAGTAAAATGAGGTACATAATATGGGACTTTTAGAAGCGATCGGAAAAATGTTTTCCGGCGGGACTTCCGGCGAGGCGAAGCCGGAAGCTCCCACATGGAAGCCGGAAGACTGGAGCATTGAGAGAGTCCGGAAAGAGGGACTCAACCCGATGGTGAGAAATGCGGACGAGGATTACATGGCAGTTGAGACATCATACCGCGCTGCAAACCGTCTCGCCAGGGATGTGAGACAGTAGGAGGCACCTATGGGAAAATCTCCAATTTACACATTGGGAATTGACGTTGGATCGACCACATCCAAATGCGTGGTCTTAAAGGATGGAAAGGAACTGGTAGCAAAAGCGCTCGTGGAGGCGGGAACAGGAACCCATGGTCCGGACGAAGTGCTGGCAGCGCTCTTTGAGAACACTGCCGTTGACCGTTCCCAGATCCGCTATTCCGTGGCAACCGGTTACGGCCGTCAGGCAGAGGGAATCGCGGATTCCGATATGAGTGAGTTAAGCTGTCACGCAAAAGGCGCGCAGTACCTTTTAAAAGGAGTAAAGACCGTTATCGATATCGGAGGACAGGATATCAAGGTTCTCGGGATCGACAACGGAATGTTAGTCTCCTTCCAGATGAATGATAAGTGTGCGGCAGGAACGGGACGTTTCCTGGAACTGATGGCAAGGGTTTTACAGGTATCTGTAGAGGAACTTTCCGATATGGGCATGAAATCAAAGAAACCGGCACAGATCAGTTCGACCTGCACCGTATTCGCGGAGAGCGAGGTTATCTCCCAGCTCTCAAAGGGCACTTCCGTGAACGATATCGCGGCGGGTGTTCACCGCTCGGTAGCCAGCAAGGTTACAGGCCTGGCACACCGTGTAGGACTTTTGGAACCTGTCCTCATGACAGGCGGCGTCAGCAAGAACCGTGACGTTGTCCGCGCGATCGAGGAACAGATCAAATGTAAGATACAGACTTCCGAACTTTCCCAGTATGCAGGTGCCATCGGCGCAGCGATCTACGCATACCAGAAGGCGAAGAAGCTGGATGCATAAATGACAATCAAACCAATTGATTACAGGAAAGGTGGTTTCGAACATTATGGCAGAAACAACAGAGACAAAGGCAGAAGAGACAGCAGCAGCACCGGCTAAGCCGAAAAAGAAAGCAAGTCCTGCGGCAGACAAGTTAAAAGCGATCGTTCAGAAATCCTATGAGGATGCATGGGATGCGAAAAAGCGCGGTGAGTTAGTAGGATGGTCCACATCCAAGTTCCCGTGTGAGATCTACGCAGCGTTCGGATTAAACGTTGTATATCCGGAGAACCTGGCAGCAGCCGTAGCCGCACAGCATGACGGCGAGCGTATGTGTTCCATCGCTGAGGATCTTGGATATGACGCAGACCTCTGTGCATACGAGAGAATCAACCTGGCACTTGCCCATGGTTATGAGACAACAGCATCCAAGCACTTCCCACAGCCGGACTTCGTTCTTTGCTGTAACAACGGATGTAACTGCTTCACAAAATGGTATGAGACAGTTGCAAGACTTCGTAATGTACCGATCGTTATGTTAGACGTTCCGTACCACAACCAGACAGGCGCAAGCCAGGCTCAGGTAGAATACATGAAGGCTCAGTTCTGGGATTGTATCCATCAGTTAGAGGAGATCACAGGCAAGAAGTTCGATGAGAAGAAGTTCGAAGAGGCCTGTGCAGTAGCAAACGAGAACTCCAGATTATGGCACAAAGTCTGTGATTACTGTCAGTATGAGCCGTCACCGCTCTCCGGTTTCGACCTCTTCAACCACATGGCTGACATGATCACATGCCGCTGCAGACCGGAAGTCGGCGAGGCATTCAAGGAACTTATCGCAGAATACGACGAGAACATCAAGAATGGCGAGAGCACACTTCCGTTCAAAGAGAACTACAGAATCATGCTGGAAGGTATTCCGTGCTGGCCGCACTTAAAGAACCTGTTCAAGCCGCTTAAGGAGAACGGAATCAACGTAACAGCAGTCGTATACGCACCAGCCTTCGGTTTCGAGTACAGCAACATGGACGAGATGTGCCAGGTATACTGTAAGACCGCAGGTGCTGTCTGCATCGAGGAAGGTACAAGCTGGAGAGAAGAACTCTGCCGTGACAACAAGGTAGACGGAATCTTAGTACACTACAACAGAAGCTGTAAAGCATGGAGCGGCTATATGCCGGAGATGCAGAGACGCTGGCAGAAAGAGCTTGGCGTTCCGGTTGCAGCATTCGATGGAGACCAGGCAGACCCGAGAAACTTCTCCATGGCTAACTACGAGACAAGAGCACAGGGTCTTGTAGAGGCAATGGCAGAGAGAAAAGCAGCGAAGGAGGAGGCGTAAATTATGAGTATCGAGACAAAGTTACAGGAATTTGCAGCCATCGCTGCGAACCCGAAGGCACAGTATAAAAAATTTAAAGCAGAGGGCAAAAAGGTCATCGCCTGTATGCCGTATTACGTTCCGGAAGAATTAGTTTATGCAGCAGATATGGTTCCGATGGGACTCTGGGGATCCAACACAAAGACGATCACACGCGCAAAAGAGTACTGCGCATCTTTCTACTGCTCTCTCGTTCAGTTAGGACTTGAGATGATGCTTGACGGCACACTGGAAGGTATCGACGGTGTTATCACACCGACAATGTGCGATACATTACGTCCGATGTCCCAGAACATCAAGACAGTTATGGGCGACAAGGCAATCTTCCTTGCACATCCGCAGAACCGTTTCAGAGAAGCAGGTGTTGTATTTACCATGAACCAGTATGGTGAGGTAAAGGAAAAATTAGAGAAGATCGCTGGAAAAGAGATCACAAATGACGCACTCCTCGCAGCAATCAAGGTATACAACAAGAGCCGCGCGGCAAGAAAAGCATTCGTTAAACTTGCAGGCGAGCATCCGGAAGCAATCACAGCTGTAAACAGAAGCGCTGTTTTAAAGGCTGCATACTTCATGGACAAGAAAGAGTACACCGAGAAGTTAGAGGCATTAAATGAGGAGCTGGAAGCACTTCCGATCAAGAAGAATGACAAGGTAAGAGTCATCACTTCCGGTATCATCTGTGACAACCCGAACCTCTTAAAGCTCTTCGATGAGAACAACATGGTCATCGTTGCGGATGATGTGGCACATGAGAGCCGTTCCTTCCGCACAGATGTTCCGGAGGACGAGGAAGACGGAATGCGCGCACTGGCACTCCAGTGGAAGGATACAGGATGTGATTCCATCCTTTACGACAACGATCCGCTTCATCACTCCCGTTCCAGACATCTCATCAAGATGGCTAAGAAGACAGGTGCACAGGGCGTGATCATGTTCATCACCCAGTTCTGTGACCCGGAGGAGACCGACTATCCGTACATCAAGAGAGACTTAGACATTGCAGATCTTCCGCTGATCCGTCTTGGCCTCGATATGCAGATGCGTGACTTCGGTCAGGTAAGTACTTCCCTTCAGGC
>CAVIYT010000063.1:0-10559 GCA_963646925.1 Paludibacteraceae bacterium | reverse complement strand
ATGAAGAGTTAAACGAGATGGTGCCGGTGACAAGCACAAGAGAGGTAAACCAGGAATTCCAGGAAAAACTCGTGACAAAGTGTCTCACAAGATGCTTCACAAAACTGTTCCTTCCGGCTCCAGTCCGTGCGGTATGGACAGCGATCCAGTCCGTTCCGTTTATTATCAAGGGAGTCAGAAAACTTGCCGGAAGAAAGCTTGAGGTCGAGGTTCTCGATGCGACAGCGATCACGGTTTCCATGTTGAGAAGCGACTTCAACACGGCTGGATCCGTTATGTTCCTTCTCGGAATCGGTGAGCTTCTGGAAGACTGGACCCACAAGAAGTCTGTCAGCGATCTTGCGGGCAGCATGTCCTTAAATATCGAGAAAGTATGGCAGAAGACAGAGGACGGGGAAGTTCTTGTCCCGATCTCTAATATTAAGGAAGGAGACCTCGTCTCCGTCCGCGTCGGAAGTGTGATCCCGCTTGACGGCGTTGTAGAGTCCGGCGAGGCGATGGTAAACCAGGCATCCATGACCGGTGAATCTGAGCCGGTCCGCAAGGAGAACGGCATGTACGTCTATGCCGGAACCGCAGTCGAGGAAGGAAACCTCATCGTCCGCGTCAAGAAGGCAGCCGGATCCACAAGATTTGAGCGCATCGTGAAGATGATCGAGGAGTCCGAGAAGTTAAAGTCTTCCTTAGAGACAAAGGCATCCGGACTTGCGGACGATCTCGTTCCGTGGAGTCTCGGCGGAACCATCGTCACCTACCTTCTCACAAGAAATGTGACAAAGGCGATCTCGATCCTTATGGTTGATTTCTCCTGCGCGTTAAAGCTTGCAATGCCGCTTTCCGTACTCTCCGCAATGAGAGAGGCAAGCAGCTACAAGATGACCGTCAAGGGCGGCTCCTTCATGGAAGCTGTCGCAGAGGCGGACACCATCGTATTCGATAAGACAGGTACCCTCACAAAGGCACAGCCGGTAGTTGCCGACGTTGTAACCTTCGAGGGACGTGACCGCAATGAGATGTTAAGAATTGCTGCCTGCTTAGAAGAGCACTTCCCGCACTCCATGGCAAACGCGGTCGTTGCGGCCTCCAGAGAGCAGGGACTTGTCCACGAGGAGATGCACTCCAAGGTCGACTATATCGTTGCCCACGGAATCGCTTCCCATATCGGCGAGGATAAGGTACTGATCGGAAGCCATCACTTTATCTTCGAGGATGAAAAGTGCGTAGTTCCGGAAGGAGAGGAAGAGAAGTTTAACGCTCTTCCGGCAGAGTACTCCCACCTGTATCTCGCGATCGCGGGAAGACTGGCGGCAGTGATCTGCATCGAGGATCCGCTTCGTCCGGAAACTCCGGAAGTTATGAAAGAGCTTCGCAAACTCGGAATCAAGAAGATCGTCATGATGACAGGAGACAGCGAGAGAACAGCCCGTGCCATCGCCGCGAGAGTCGGTGTGGACGAGTACCACTCCGAGGTTCTCCCGGAAGATAAGGCGAACTTCGTTGAGGCTGAGAAGAACGCAGGCCATAGAGTTATCATGGTGGGCGACGGAATCAACGATTCCCCGGCTCTCTCTGCGGCAAGCGTCGGAATCGCCATCAGCGAGGGCGCTGAGATCGCAAGAGAGATCGCAGACATTACGATCTCCGAGGACGCAATGTTCCAGCTCGTGACCTTAAAGGCCATCAGCAATGCCCTGATGAAGCGTGTTCACAGAAACTACCGCTTCGTTATCAGCTTCAACTTCGGACTCATCATCTTAGGCGTGATGGGTGTGCTTGCACCGGCGACATCCGCCCTGCTTCACAACACATCCACCCTGTGCATCAGCATGCACAGCATGACAAACCTGTTGAAGGATGAGGAGAAGAAGCACTAATTCATATAAGAACGTTTGATTCACCCGCGGCGTGGAGAGATCCGGCCGCGGGTGTTTTTACGCTGTTGGCTGCGGTTATGCAGATCCTGTCGGAGGTGCCATGAACGATCAGGCGGTACGGCTGCCTGCATTTTGTGGTTCACAAGCGACAGATTTCATGCTATACTAATGCAGGCATGTGGCAGAACTCTGTTATCTGCTTTTCAAAAACGACAAAGGAAGGCACAATTATGAACTATATGATCTGTATTCCTTCACCAAGACTCGTCTCGAGGGAATACTGTGAAAGGATCCACAACATTTTAGCCAGAATGTCGGATCAGTACCGGGTCAATATCGTTCCGGAACCGGTAAAGATGCGCCAGGGATCCTGCCCGGATTTCTATAAGAAATACCGGATCTACAAAGATATCAAGGAACGTGACGGAAACGGGGAGGCGTATCTCACCTCCGAGGAGGAGAACATGATCCTCAGCGTATGCCGGAACCCGGAGGAAGTGGAGCTTATGAAGAGCTGCACCTACGCGTACCGGTACCCGACGACACTGGTACTTAAGAGTTTCCGGGAAGAGAAGAAAAGGTAGGAACAGTTGGCAAACGGATAAAAGTGTGGTATACTGATTTTAAATCCGCAGTGGGATAAAAATATTAGCAGTAACATAAAACTGTCCTGCCGGAAGAATCTTTCAAGAGATCTGTGGCGGCTAGAGATGCCACAAGAAGATTTACGAGGAGTATAGAGAAAATGGAAAACAGAAGAGTTTTTTTAAAGCTCAGCGGAGAGGCCCTTGCAGGTCCGAAAAAAACTGGCTTTGACGAAGATACGGTAAAAGAAGTTGCGAGACAGGTCAAGGTGTCTGTAGATGCCGGTGTACAGGTCGGTATCGTGATCGGCGGCGGAAACTTCTGGCGCGGACGTACAAGCGACGCGATCGACCGTCCGAAGGCAGACCAGATCGGAATGCTTGCGACTGTTATGAACTGTATTTATGTATCCGAGATCTTCCGGAACGCGGGAATGAAGACACAGATCCTGACCCCGTTCGAGTGCGGAAATATGACAAAACTGTTCTCCAAGGACCGTGCGAACAAGTACTTTGAGCACGGAATGGTCGTATTTTTTGCAGGCGGAATCGGACAGCCGTATTTCTCTACCGACACAACGATCACTCTGATGGCGATCGAAATGGATGCGGACTGCATTCTTCTCGCGAAGTCTATCGACGGTGTGTACGACAGTGATCCGAAGGTAAATCCGAATGCGAAAAAGTATGACGAGATCTCGATTCAGGAAGTGATCGACAAGCAGCTCGGCGTCGTTGACCTGACTGCTTCCATTATGTGTATGGAACACAAAATGCCGATGGCGGTATTCTCCTTAAATGAAAAGGACGGAATCGCGAACGCCATGCAGGGAAAAATTAACGGTACGATCGTTACCGTCTGATAACAGGAGGAAACCATGAGCGAAGAATTAAAAGTATATGAAGAGAAAATGGAAAAATCCATCGATGCCCTCTTAAACGAGTACGCATCTATCCGTGCAGGACGTGCTAACCCGCATGTACTTGACAAAATCAAAGTAGATTACTATGGAACACCGACTCCGATCCAGCAGGTCGGAAACATCTCCGTTCCGGAAGCAAGAATGATCCTGATTCAGCCGTGGGAGAAGAGCCTGATCCGTCCGATCGAGAAGGCAATCCAGACTTCCGAGCTCGGCATCAATCCGAGCAACGACGGTACCGTGATCCGTCTCGTATTCCCGGAGCTTACCGAGGACAGACGTAAAGAGCTTGCAAAGGATGTTAAGAAGAAAGGTGATAACGCTAAGGTAGCGATCCGCAACATCCGCCGTGACGCAAACGAAGCGTTCAAGAAGATGGAGAAGAACGATGAGATCTCTGAGGACGATTTAAAGGATCTTACCGAGAAAGTCCAGAAACTCACAGACAAGTCCATCGAGAAGATCGACAAGGCAGTTGAGAACAAGACGAAGGAAGTCCTTACCGTATAATCGGGGATTCCTACTACACAAAACAGACAGGGGGCAGGGGAAGTTTTCCTGTCCCCGTTTCTTTGCGCGGGCAACGAGCGGAAAGATAAAGGGAGAACAATTATGGAAGAAAATTTAAAGATTCCCGCCCACGTGGCGCTGATCTTAGACGGAAACGGAAGATGGGCGAAGAAGCGCGGACTTCCGAGACAGCTTGGACATAAAAAGGGCTGTGAGACACTGGAGCAGGTCGTTGAGGACGCAGCACGGCTTGGGATCCAGTACCTTACGGTATACGGATTTTCCACGGAAAACTGGAAACGCCCGGAGGAGGAAGTGGGCGCGCTGATGCAGCTGTTCCGCTTCTATGCGAAGAGACTTCTTGCCATGGCGGAGAAGAACAACATCCGCGTCCGTATGATCGGTGAGAGAAACCGCTTCGCGCCGGATATCGTGGAGGCGATCAATGGCCTTGAGGAAAAGACGAAAGAAAATACAGGAATGACCTTCGTGATCGCCGTAAACTACGGAAGCCGTGACGAGATCACGAGAGCCGTGAGAAAGATCATGGCTGACACGAAGGACGGAACGATCGCGCCGGAGGAGATGACGGAGGAAGTCTTCGCGTCCTACCTCGATACGGCAGGGATCCCGGATCCGGATCTCATGATCCGCACTAGCGGGGAACTCCGCCTTTCCAACTACCTGTTATGGCAGCTTGCGTACTCCGAGCTCTACGTGACAGAATGCCTGTGGCCGGACTTCAATAAAGAAGAATTATTGAATGCCATCCGCCAGTACAATAAGAGAGAACGCCGGTTCGGAGGAGTTACGGCGGTAAAAACTGAGTAAGAGGTGATCTTATGTTTACGACCAGACTGATCAGCGGAATCGTTCTCGTAATTATCGCGGCGTTTCTGCTTGTGGAAGGCAGCACGGTCCTTTATTTTGGATCTCTTGCGATCTCTTTGATCGGACTTTATGAATTATACCGGGTCATGAAGATCGAGAAATCGGCCCCGGGATATGTGGGCTACGCGGCTGTCGTGGCTTATTACTGGATCATGGGAAGCAGGGAGCAGTATGTGACATTCCTCGCCATCGTCTCCCTTATGATCCTCATGACGATCTACGTGGTGACGTTCCCGAAATACGGAACGGAGCAGATCACGGTGGCGTTTTTTGGAATCTTCTATGTGGGAATCATGTTTTCCTATCTCTACCAGGTGCGGGAGATGCCGGACGGAAAATACCTTGTGTGGCTGATCCTCTTAAGCTCCTGGGGCTGTGATACTTTCGCTTACTGCGCGGGAAAACTCTTCGGAAAGCACAAGATGACTCCGAAGCTCAGCCCGAAAAAGACCATTGAGGGCGCCATCGGCGGAATTGCCGGGGCGGCGGTTTTAGGATTCCTCTACGGAACCTTCTTTAAGAACAATATGATCCAGGTGACGAATCCGGGTGTGATCTCGGCGGCAGCCTGCGCCATCGCGGCGGTGATCTCCATGGTGGGCGACCTTGCGGCGTCCGCCATCAAGAGAAATCACGATATCAAGGATTACGGAAATCTGATCCCGGGCCACGGAGGAATTCTGGACCGGTTTGACAGCATGATCTTTACGGCCCCGGCGATCTATTTCGCCATCATGTTCATGGGGATCCGTTAGGAAAGGACAAAAAGATGAAACGAATTACTATTCTGGGTTCCACAGGTTCCATCGGAACCCAGACTTTGGATGTAGTCCGCGCGAACGGAGATATTGAAGTAGTGGGAATCGCTGCCGGAAGCAATATCAAGGCGCTTGAGAGCCAGATCCGGGAGTTTTCCCCGAAGATCTGCGGCGTCTGGGATGAGGAGAAGGCGAAAGAGCTGGCTGTCCGTGTGGCAGATACAGACACGAAGATCGTCTCCGGCATGGAAGGACTTTTAGAGATCGCGGTCATGGAAGGATATGAGATCCTTGTGACTGCTGTGGTCGGCATGATCGGGATCCGCCCGACGATGGCGGCCATCGAGGCGGGAAAAGATATTGCCCTGGCGAATAAGGAGACGCTTGTGACCGCGGGACATCTCATCATTCCGCTTGTGAAGGAGAAAAAAGTCCGTCTTCTCCCGGTGGACAGTGAGCACAGCGCGATCTTCCAGTGCTTAAACGGGGAACACGGGAATAAGATTGAAAAGATCCTCTTAACGGCATCCGGCGGTCCGTTCCGCGGATGGACGAGAGAGCAGATGAAGAATGTCCAGGTGGAGGATGCCTTAAAGCATCCGAACTGGTCCATGGGCGCAAAGATCACCATCGACAGTTCCACAATGGTCAACAAGGGACTTGAGGTCATGGAGGCGAAATGGCTCTTTGACGTGGGAATGGATGATGTCCAGGTGGTCGTACAGCCGAAGAGCGTGATCCATTCTATGGTGCAGTTTGAGGACGGCGCGGTGATGGCGCAGCTTGGAACGCCGGATATGAAGCTTCCGATCCAGTATGCCCTCTACTACCCGGAGCGCAGACCGATGAAGGGAGACCGTCTTGATTTCTGGTCCATGAAGGAGATCGTATTTGACAAGCCGGATTATGAGAATTTCCACGGTCTGGCTCTCGCGAGAGATGCGGGAAAAGCGGGCGGTTCTGTTCCGGTCGTGTTCAACGCGGCGAATGAGTTCGCGGTTGCGAAATTCCTCGGAAAGAAGATCGGATACCTGGAGATCACGGATATGATCCAGGCGGCGATGGAACATCATAAGAAAATTCCGCATCCGTCACTGGAGGAAGTGCTTGGGGCGGAAGCGGAGACTTATGAGTTCTTAAAGAAGCAGTGGAACTTCTAAGGCTATGGATATGATGAAGTAAGGTCTGGATACATTCAGAACCTGGCGGGTATCGTAGGAATGTGTAAGAACGGCAGAAGCTCCATGAAAAGTTTTGGCATACACATAAAAATACATGAGCGTTTTAAATGAATGCTTATATTATAGTGAAAGCAGGTGAACGATAAAGTTGAATTTTGGGTATCTGGCAGCGGTGGTGGTCCTTGGTGGAATCATCCTGTTCCATGAATTTGGACATTATCTCTTAGCGCGGTTAAACGGCGTTGCCGTTGTGGAGTTCTCGGTGGGATTCGGACCGAGACTTCTCTCCTGGGTCAGCAAAAAGACCGGGATCCGGTATTCGTTAAAGCTTCTGCCTCTCGGCGGTTCCTGCGCGATGTTGGGGGAATTCGGGGAAGATGAGGATGAAAAAGAGGAGGTCCCGGATGTGAAGGGAGTCTCTTTCTTCGATAAGGGACCGCTGGCTAAAATGGCGGTGATCGCGGCAGGACCCGTCTTCAACTTTATCCTTGCTTTTGTATTCTCCCTGGTGATCTTATCCTGGGCCGGAATCGATCCCGCAATTATCGCGGGAACTTCCGAGGGAATGCCAGCGGAGACGGCAGGACTTCAGGAAGGCGATGTGATCACGAAGCTGGACGGCAGAAAGATCCATCTTTCCAGGGAGATATCCATGTACCTGATGTCCGCCGGGCAGGATCCCATCAACGTGGAGTATAAGAGGTACGACGAGGCATCATCGGCCTGGATGACGGAGCACACGGTGATCCAGCCGGAGCTCAAGGACGGCAGATATTATCTCGGCGTGGTTCTCCGGGGATACCGGGACGCCGCAGAGTCGCCGGTGCAGCTTTTACAGTACAGCGTCTACGAGGTGCGGTACTGGATCCTCACGGTGATCGACAGCTTGAAGATGATCGCGGGAGGAAAAGTCACCACTAACGATATCGCCGGTCCAGTGCGGATCGTAACGATCATCGACCAGACGGTGGAGGAGAACACCCAGTACGGATTTGTGACGGTGGTCATGAACCTCTTGAATCTGATGGTCATGTTCTCGGCAAACCTCGGTGTCATGAACCTGCTTCCGTTCCCGGCCCTTGACGGTGGGCGTCTGGTGTTCTTACTCTGGGAGCTTGTGACGAGACATCCGGTGAGCCAGAGAGTGGAGGGCGCGGTCAATATGGCCGGAATGGCGTTA
This sequence comes from Paludibacteraceae bacterium, assembly GCA_963646925.1. Taxonomy (GTDB): domain Bacteria; phylum Bacillota; class Clostridia; order Lachnospirales; family Lachnospiraceae; genus Pilosibacter. The sequence goes on along the minus strand of CAVIYT010000063.1, from coordinate 2,658 downwards.
CTCATGACATTTATGGTGTTTGTTGTATTGAATGATTTAAGGATGATATTTTGATCATTGATAGGTTGTAACTATGAAGGTACTGAATAGTTATGATAGGCTTTTATAAAAGTTTATCTGCCAGCTGCTTTGCGCGCAGGGCAGTGGGGCTGATAACTTGTGTTTTTGAAATTGGGAGAGAGATGTATGTATAGAGATCATACAAAGGAAATTCAGATCGGGGACAGAAAGATCGGTGGGGGAAATCCGGTCCTGATCCAGTCCATGTGCAACACGAAGACGGAGAATGTGGCGGCGACTGTTGAGCAGATCCATCGCCTGGAGGATGCCGGATGCGACATCATCCGTGTGGCGGTTCCGACCATGGAAGCGGCGGCCGCGATCCGGGAGATCAAGAAGCAGATCCATATTCCGCTGGTTGCGGATATCCACTTCGATTACCGCCTGGCTATCGCGGCCATCGAGAGCGGCGCGGATAAGATCCGCATCAACCCGGGCAACATCGGGGCGAGAGAGCGCGTGAAGGCAGTCGTTGACAAGGCGAAAGAGTACGGGATCCCGATCCGTGTGGGCGTCAACAGCGGTTCCCTGGAGAAAGATCTTTTGGAAAAATACGGCGGCGTTACGGCGGAAGCTCTCGTGGAGAGTGCGTTAAAGGAAGTTGCCGTTGTGGAGGAGCTTGGCTATGACAATATCGTGATCAGCATCAAGTCCTCTGACGTTTTAATGTGCGTGGCGGCCCATGAGCTCATCGCGAAGAAGACGAATTATCCGCTCCATGTGGGAATCACGGAGTCCGGAACGATCCTTTCCGGAAATATTAAATCTTCCGTCGGTCTCGGAATCATTCTCCATGAGGGAATCGGTGATACGATCCGTGTCTCCCTGACCGGTGATCCGGTGGAGGAAGTGAAGAGCGCGAGACTGATCCTCAAGACCTTAGGCCTCAGAAAGGGCGGCGTGGAAGTCGTCTCCTGCCCGACCTGCGGAAGGACCCAGATCGACCTGATCCACCTCGCGAACCAGGTGGAGAGCATGGTAGCCGGCATGGATCTTGACGTGAAGGTAGCCGTTATGGGCTGCGTGGTCAACGGACCTGGCGAGGCGAGAAGCGCGGATATCGGAATCGCCGGAGGAATCGGCGAAGGTCTCCTGATCAAAAAGGGAGAGATCATCAAAAAGGTACCGGAACATGAACTTCTTTCCGTTCTGCGGGAAGAGCTTTTAAAGATGCAGGAGATGCAGAAATAAGTATGGAAAAACCATTCCTTGAAGTTTTCCCGGGGCTTAATATTGCTGATGAACTGAAAGAGCTTTTGAAACTTGTCGTGGTGGAAAAGGTCACCATGACGAAGGACAGAAGCTCTATTCGTGTTTATATCAGGAGTCCCCGGCTGATTCACAAAAAGAATATTTATGCCTTAGAGGACGGGATCGCGAAGCAGCTGTTCCCGGGGAGACCGATCACGATAAAGATCCTGGAGAAATACCGTCTCTCGGCGCAGTATACCCCGGAGAAGCTCTACGATGTCTACCGCGACAGTATTCTCATGGAGTTAAAGCGCTACGGCATGATCGAGTACAACATTCTCCGCCGGGCGGACACGAAGTTCGTCACCGATGACAAGATGGTCATGACCATCGAGGACAACCTGATCTACAGGGAGCGGTCGAAGGAAGTCGGGAGAGTTCTGGAAAAAATCTTCACGGAGCGCTGCGGGCTTGCGGCGGAAGTGGATTTTATCTATAAGGAGCCGGAGAAAAAAGATCCGATGGCCCAGCCTGTGTTCATGAAGGCGGGCGGAGAGCTCATTATGGGCACCCAGAGCGAGGAGAATTACCTGGAAGGCGCGGCGGAGAGCGCGCCTTGGGATGAAGGTCCGGCGAACGGCGGATTTAATGGAACGTTTGGAGATGGAGCTGGAAATTCGGATGTTCTTATGGCTGCCCAGGGCGCAGCTGGTGCTGGAGCTTCCGGCGGCAGGTCCGGCGCGGAGGCAGGAAAGACAGCCGGAGGAAAGAATGGTTCCGGCGCGAAATCTGCGGCTGGTTCCGGCGCGGCAAAGCAGAAGGCGGACGCGGCGGGAAAGAGCGGCGGAAACCAGGTTGGAAAGTCCGCGGGAGGCGGACAGAACGGAAACGGCGGCGGATTCACGAAGAAGACCTTCGGTGAGAAGGGAAAAGGCGGATTCTCCGGCGGCTTCCGGAAAGGTTCCGATGGAAGAATTCCGTACCGGAAATCTGAGAACCCGGATGTTCTTTTCGGACGTGATTTTGAGGGCGATGCGGTGAATATTCACGACATCGACGGTGAGATCGGCGAGGTCGTGATCCGCGGAAAGGTGATCCGGGCGGAGAAGAGAGAGCTTAGGAGCGGAAACAAGCTCATGATCTTCGATATCACGGACTTTACGGACAGTATTACCGTAAAGATGTTCTTAAGAGAAGGTCAGGAGGAGGACGCCACCGCGGCCATCAAGGAAGGAAACTTCATCAAGATCAAGGGAATCACCACCATCGACAAGTTCGACGGCGAGCTGACCATCGGTTCCATCGTGGGTATCAAAAAGAGCGAGGATTTCACCTCCAAGCGTGTGGACAATGCCCCGATGAAGCGAGTGGAGCTTCACTGCCATACGAAGATGAGCGATATGGATG
>CAVIYT010000062.1:0-7306 GCA_963646925.1 Paludibacteraceae bacterium | reverse complement strand
ATCATGCAGTTAAAAATGTTCTCCCTCGTATCAGGGAGAACATTTTTTCAATCAGAAACAGGGAAGCCGGTCCGCTGTCATCACGGAAACTGTACCCAAAACACCTGAATATTTGCAATCCATTCTTAATAATTTATAGTTATAAAGTACAAAATCGAAGCTGTATGGCTCATACAATAAGAGCCAAGAGCGGCAGCTGAGATATATTCCTGAATGCCGCCGGAGGTTGATCCCCATGAATCCGGCTGGCAGCTTATACAGAAACGAGGAGGAAAACTATGAGCGAAACTATCAATGTGGAAGCGATCTTCGGCGAGAACGTCTTTAACGACTCCGTGATGAAAGAACGTCTCCCGAAAAGCGTCTACAAGAAATTAAAGCAGACCATCGAGGATGGCAGCGAACTGGACCCGACGATCGCTGACGTGGTTGCCCACGCGATGAAAGACTGGGCAGTCGATAACGGCGCGACCCATTATACCCACTGGTTCCAGCCGCTTACCGGCGTTACCGCTGAGAAGCACGATTCCTTTATCGGAAACTTTGATTCCCAGGGCAAAGTCTTAATGGATCTCTCCGGAAAAGAGCTGATCAAGGGTGAGACCGACGGTTCTTCCTTCCCGTCCGGCGGCCTGCGCGCTACCTTCGAGGCCCGCGGATATACCGCCTGGGACTGCACTTCTCCGGCATTCTTAAAGAAAGACGCGACCGGCGTTACACTCTGTATCCCGACCGCGTTCTGCTCCTACAGAGGCGAAGCACTGGATAAAAAGACCCCGCTTCTCCGCTCTATGCAGGCTATCGACAGAGAGGCAACAAGAATCTTTCGCCTCTTCGGCCACACAGATGTAAAGCGTGTCACCCCGTCCGTAGGACCGGAGCAGGAGTACTTCCTGATCGACCGCGAAAAATATTTAAAGAGAAAAGACCTGATCTACACCGGACGTACTTTATTCGGCGCGATGCCGCCTAAAGGACAGGAGATGGATGACCACTATTACGGCGTTATCCGCGAGCGGATCGGTTCCTACATGAAAGAGTTAAACGAAGAACTCTGGAAGCTGGGCGTTACCGCGAAGACCCAGCACAACGAGGTCGCTCCGGCACAGCACGAGCTGGCAACGATCTACACAAAGGCAAACCTTGCCGTTGACCACAACCAGATCGTTATGGAGACAATGAAAAAGGTCGCAAACCGTCATGGAATGGCATGCCTGCTTCACGAAAAACCGTTCCAGGGCGTCAACGGTTCCGGTAAACATAACAACTGGTCCCTGACTTCCGACACCGGCATCAATATGCTGGATCCGGGCGTAACACCGCACGAGAATGTTCAGTTCCTGCTTGTTCTCGCCTGCATCATGAAAGCTGTTGACCGCCACGCTGACTTGCTCCGCCAGTCCGCAGCCGTTCCGGGAAATGACTACCGTCTCGGCGCTCAGGAGGCACCGCCGGCGATCATCTCCATCTTCGTCGGCGAGCAGCTTGAGGATGTAATCGACCAGCTGATCTCCACAGGTTCCGCGACCCACTCCAAGACCGGCGGTACCTTAAAGACCGGTGTTACCACACTTCCGGACTTCGATAAGGACGCAACCGACAGAAACCGTACTTCACCGTTCGCGTTCACCGGAAACAAGTTTGAGTTCCGTATGGTCGGCTCCTCCGACTCCGTTTCCTCCGCAAACGTTGTATTAAATACGATCGTCGCTGAGGCGTTCAAGGAAGCCGCTGATGAGCTTGAAAAGGCAGATGATTTCGATCTCGCTGTCCATGACATGATCAAGAGACTTCTCGCTGACCACCGCCGCATTATCTTCAACGGAAACGGTTACAGCGAGGCATGGGTAGAAGAGGCAGAGCGCCGCGGACTCCCGAACTTAAAGTGCATGGTAGACGCGATCCCGTCTCTTGTTACGGATAAGGCATTCAAGCTGTTCGGCGATTTCGGTGTATACACGAAGGAAGAGCTGATGGCAAGAGCGGAGATCGAGTACGAGTCCTACGCGAAATCCGTAAATATCGAGGCAAAGGCGATGATTAACATCGCAGGAAAGCAACTGATCCCGGCTGTTGTCCGCTATACAACTGTTCTCGCCCAGTCCTTAAGCGCCGTCAAAGCCGCATGCCCGGATGCTGACAACAGCGTCCAGACAGAACTCCTCATCGAGGTTTCCGACCTCCTCTCCGACATGAAGGTTGCCCGCGCGAAACTCGAGGACCTGGTAGAAGAGTACCAGCACATTGACGGCATGGAAAAACGCGCCCACTTCTGCTACGACGAGATCATCCCGGCCATGCAGGCCCTGCGTGACCCGGCAGATCAGCTTGAAATGATCGTAGATAAGGAATACTGGCCGATTCCGAGCTATGGGGATATGATTTTTGAGGTGTAAAAGAGATTAGATAAGTACATAGTATGACAATAAAAGCGCCGCCCTGCTGGAGAAGATCCTGCGGGCGGCGTGTTTTTCTTTAAATTTGTAAACTTTGGGCATATTTGAAGGAAATCACATCCCGTGGCGCTGTTTGGATATAGGATTGTTCTTTGTGCATAAACTCGATAATCTCATTTTTGCTCATGCGTCCAAGCTTTTGAATCACCATATCCAGAATTACTTTGTCTTCAGCTGAAAGAGAGGGGAAATCGTGTTTGCCTTTTAAGGAAAAGTGATATGCTGTGGTTTCTCCCATATCGACCTCCTCACACGGAACATCTTTTAAATCTATAATAGAATTATGAGCTACAGGGACAGCTCCCATAGGCAATGCCCGATAGACTAATCCAGTGATTGCGGTATTCCGAAGCTTATATGATAATGCGTCGGCGTACCACATCAATTTCATAAGTTTTACCTTATAAAGATTTGTGATTTTATCAGACGCAGCAAAATAGCGAATAACATCTACAACTTTATCTAAAGAAAGCGCGGTATTTCCTTGAAAAAGCTGGTTCCCCTGGAACATAGCGTAGTTCGCTTCAATTGCCTTTCTCAAATAGAGATCCTGATCTTTTTCATATAAAGCAGTTGCGGCTGAAAAATACTTTTGATAGGCATCTGCTGTTAAATGTTGTCTAGCTTCTGTTAAAAGGGATAAAAACCATTCGGGGTCCTGGTCTAATTTTTTTAGGATCGTATCATGCGCTCGATCCTGCACCTGGTGACTTTCGTAACGGGTAATCGTCTTAGCACCCCATCCGAGAAGTGTGCATAAATCGATTTGGCTGATTCCATATTTTGCACGAATAGCAATGATTTCAGAAGAGGTTAAAAGACTTTCTGCTTTGCGATATGCATCTTTCAAGCGAATATCATTCTCCTGCAGCTGCTTTTCATCCATATAAAATTCTTCGGCTGCGTCACAATAAAAATAAGCAGCGTCATAGGTAACCTTTGTACCTCTGAAGGTTGCCTGTTCACGAACAAGAACGGTTTTCACTTCATGCTTTTCCATGCAGCAGGTACATAAACGTTCTTCAGAGTTAATGATCTTCATGTTCATGAAAACACCTCCTGTTTTTTCCTATAAGGGAACATATCGGGTGTAAATGCCCGTTCAGCAAAATGGAAGGACATTACAAAGGTCGTGGTTTCGCCGTATATTCCCAAAAGTTCAACCCGTATTTTAATATATACATCATCATGACTATTATATACTTTGCCAAATTCACGCATTTCGCTTCTTTTTGGAAAACGAAGATCTTTTATTGCCCGCATATAATTCTCGGAAGATAATGCTAATAGTTCTCTTTTTAATGCATCCACGGGATTCTCGTCTGGAAATAGGGTGCGAACGGTATATTGGTTGGTATATTTTTCGGGACGATTCTCATCTACAAGACGTTTTTCCTGAAAAGTGATTTTTGCCCCATGGGTAAGGGCAAATTTTAAGTTCTGAATATAAGACTTTACATCTAATTCGCTTTCGATTCTTGCTGTAGTGGTTTCAGCCAAGGTATTTGCCCTCCAATTTGAATAAGTATCAATTGATACCTATATTATATTGCCCATGATTTTAAAAGTCAATAAAAGACTAATCGGAAATTAGATAAAAAAGGATCATATACCAACTTGAATGCCAGTATATGATCCTTTAATTCTTAAATTAATAAGCGTGATTCTAAATTATTTCGGTCCGCCTGTCTGATATTCGTACAGACTCGACGATGTTGAAGCAGAACTTGAACTTCCCGGCGTGGTCGTACTGGAAGAGCCGGAGCTATAATTATAGTTCGTATTGGAACTTCCCGGTCCGGTCACGCTGCCGGTGTCTGTATAGTAGTTGTTATTGCTGTTTGTCGTACTGCCGCTTGGCACGGTAGTTGATGCGGAACTGGAGCTTCCAGTGCTTGAGCCGCTGTTTGAGTAACCAGGTCCGCTGGTCTGGTAACTGCCGGAGGTGCTTGTTCCGCTATTGGAAGTAGATGTACTGCTTGAACTTCCAGGCCCGCCAGTCTGGTAATTTCCAGCCGACATTCCCGTGTTCGTCTGAGAAGAACCGGTAGTCGTGGAACCAGTCGTAGTGGTCGTGGAACCACCCGGCGCGGAACCCGCCGCCGCGTTTCCACTTCCGGCAGTACCCGTACTAACCCCATTCTGCGAATTTCCTGTCGCCGGAGTACCTGTATAATGACCATTCGCCACAGTCCCAGATGTTCCCGGCGTATAAACACTTCCCGCGGAACCGCCATCAATTGCGGATGTCTCACTTAGGCACACGCCGCTCTGGTTAAACGTATAATTCACATTATTCACAACAAACGAACCGTTGGCGATCATCTTTCCGTCCGCCGGATTCAGATAGTAATATTTTCCGCCGTCATTCAGCCATCCCGTGATCATATGTCCGGACTGATTAAAGTAATACCAGCTCTTATCGATCTGCTTCCAGCCCACCGCCATCACGCCGGATACGGTGTCCATATAATACTTGTTCGTTCCATCGCTCTGCCATCCGATGACCATCCGTCCGTCGGTGTGGAGATAGTAGAACTTTCCGTCAAGCTGCATCCATCCGGTCATCAGCTTTCCTTCATTATTGAAGTAATACCAGTAACCGTCAAGCTTCGTCCATCCGGCTGCCATCGCGCCGCTTGCGTCAAAGTAATACAGCAGTCCGTCGATAGTCTGCCAACCGGTCAGCATCGTTCCATCCTGCTGGAGGAAATACCGCTTTCCGTCGATATCAGCCCAGCCGCGGACAAGCTTTCCGTCGCTGCCGAAATAGTAATATTTTCCGTCCATCTTCCGCCATCCGGTAACCATGGAGCCGTCACCGCGCATGTAATAATAATCCGTATCGATCCGCAGCCATCCGGTCACCATCGCACCGTTCAGCAGATAATAATACTTTCCGTCGACCTGGATCCAGTCCTTCGCCATCGTGCCGTCGGAGTTCAGATAATACCACGCGTCCTCTGCCTTAAGCCACCCAGTCTTCATCTGACCGGTAGTCGGAAGAAGATAGTAGTACTGGTTGTCGAGAAGCAGCCATCCCTTAAACTGGGTTCCGTCCGCGTTCAGGTAATACCAGCTCTGCCCGTCGTTGATCCATCCTGTCTGCTTTACATAATTCTTATAATAATACCATTTATCGCCAATCAGCCGCCACCGATTCGCCGGAAGCTTGCTGCTGAGATCCTTAAAAGTAAAGTTAATATCAACATTTCCGCTGATACCGTTTACCGTTCCCTGGTTCGACGCCTGCCACATCGCCGCGCCCTGGTAGGTCGGCTTTGAGTCGTAGCGGGCAACCCACACATCGTAGTGGACTTTTGTCATATCGATCTTATTGCTGATCCAGTAATCGTTTGTGTAGACCATCGGATAATATCCGGCTGTCTCCACCTTCTTACAAAATGCGTTGATAATATCAGAGACCTGGGCCGGAGTCAGGCTGTTCATCTCCTGGGCCTCCACATCGAGGACTACCGGGTAGGAGATCGGATAGTCCTTGATAAGGTTCAGGACAAAATCCGCGTCGGATTCCGCCATCGCGGTGGTCGTCGCGTAGGAATAAAGATAAACGCCGACCCTGAGACCTGCCTCGGATGCCCCGCGCACATTCGTCTCAAAATACGGATCCACCGCATTGTTGTATCGTGTTCCGATCATCGCGAACTGGATATCATCAGTGGCGACCGCGGACCAGTTGATATTTTGCTGCCACTGGGAAACATCGACGCCCCGCGACAGGATCCCGGTAAGAACGGAACCATCGCTTCCAATATAGGAGCCGGACGCGTTCTTCTGCCAGGAAGCCGCCCAGACCGGAACCGCCGGACTCACTGCGGAAAGAGCCATGACGGCACTTAAAAGAACCGCCGCCGCTCGTTTCTTTTGTCTCATGGAAATCCTCCTTTAAAATATGTACATTAAAATTCTTATCTTGCAAGCTGACGGACCTGATGCCGAATATAGCTGCCAGTACCAGGCAGCACTGTACTTCCGAAACAGTCGATCAGCTATAAAAAAGATCCCGGGATCACTGTATTCCTCTCACAGCTCCATCCCGGGACTTTATGGACGTTATCTGCGTATTTTCAGTATAGCATAAAAACACACATACGTCTTGCAAAAATTCACTTCAAAATGTGGCGCTTATTCGGCTTTCCCAAATCACTTTTGGCGCTCCGAGCCGGGAAGCCGCGAACGACAGCCAGGATAATTATCTCAGATTTCCACCGTCCCCAATTCCGAGAAACTCCGGCGCGGTAATGATCTTCTTATAAAACCGCTTCGCATACCGGTACATCACGATCGTATAATCGCCGAACTCCTCACCGACACTGCTCTTATATACCGCCCACAGACACCATAAAAATCCGCCCAGGGCAATATAAGCGTAGTACACAAACCGTTCCTCGGAAGTCGGCTCCCGGTGCAGATAGATGTTGATGAGCTTCTCGACCTCAAAATCATTATAATAAGAATAGATCGCGCACATGCTCACATCGATCAGCGGATCGCACATGCCGGAGTACTCCCAGTCGATCAGGCGGACATCCCCGTCCGGAAGGAACAGGAAATTATCGCAGACGCTGTCAATATGGGACAGGACCTTTGGCCGGTTCAGGCGGTCCAGACGGTCAAGCAGTGTCATCATGTGAGATTTTACTTCCGGATAATCCTCAAAAAGCTTCTTCTCATATCCGCGGCACAGCGCCTCGTAGAAAGTGATGCGCTCCCGGATATCAAAAGCATGGTCCACGTGAAGCTTCGAATCATGAAGTTTTTCCACAAGCGCCATGCACCGCGCCACATCGTCCCAGCTGCGCGGGTCGCTGTTGCGTGCTCCCTCATAA
>CAVIYT010000061.1:0-20154 GCA_963646925.1 Paludibacteraceae bacterium | reverse complement strand
TCTTAGAAGACGATGATTTTCCAGAGAGCAGGATCGCTGTCTTAGAGGGCGTCATGGGATTTTATGACGGGCTGGGCGGCGTCTCAGAGCAGTCCAGTGCCTGGGAGGTGGCGGATCTTACGGATACGCCGGTGATCCTTCTGGTGGACATGAAAGGGCGTAGCCTTTCGGCACTGGCATCGATCAAGGGATTTCTCGACTACAAGGAGAAGAGCCATGTGGACGGAGTGATCTTTAACAGGCTGTCTCCGATGCTTTACCCGGGATTAAAGGAGCGGGCAGAGCGGGAACTGGGGATCCGGGTATTCGGGTATGTGCCGGAACTCAAGGATTTGACGCTGGAGTCCCGCCATCTGGGGCTCGTGATGCCGGAGGAGATTCCGGGGATCCGGGAGCGGCTGGAACAGATCAAGGAGAAGATCCGTCCGGGGATCGATCTGGATGGGATCGTGGAGGAAGCCGGGAGAGCGGCGGAGATAGAAGTGAAGTGGCCGGAAGATGTAAGACGGTCGTGCAATAGTGATTGCGGAAAAGATAGGAATCATGGTGCCGCGGAGCATGTTGAGAACATTGTAAATGACCAGAAAATATATGATTCTGGAAATGCCCGCGAATTTAAAAGTACTCTATCCAATCAAGACGTAAAAAAAACAGTAGTGGCAATTGCACAGGATGAGGCGTTCTGTTTCTATTATGAGGACAACCTGGATCTGCTCAGGAAACTTGGGGCGGAGATAAGGTATTTTTCACCGATCCGCGATCAAGAACTCCCAGAAGGAACCTGCGCGCTCTATCTCGGCGGCGGTTATCCGGAACTTCACGCGAAGGCGCTCTCGGAAAACATCGGCATGCGGAATGCGATCCGGCGGGCGGCAGCGGAAGAGATGCCGTGTATCGCGGAGTGCGGCGGATATCTGTACCTGAAGGACTCGATCATGGACCCGGATGGAAAGGAATGGCCGATGGCGGGCGTACTTCCCGGCAGCAGTCGTGATACGGGGAAGCTTGGGAGATTCGGTTATATCACCGTCACGGCGAAGAAAGCTGGACTCTTAGGACCGGCGAGAACCGAATTCCGCGCCCATGAGTTTCATCACTGGGATTCAGAGGAGAATGGAACGGATTTCGCGGCAAAGAAACCGGTGGAAACGCGGGGCTGGGACTGCGGATATACGACAGAGAACTTTTATGCCGGGTTCCCGCATCTGTATTTTTACAGCAATGTGAAAATTGCGGAGAATTTTATTGATCGGGCAGAGAAATGGAAAAAGAAAAATTTCAAACATATTTAAAATTTTAACGGTCTGAATGAAATAAATTCAACTGGAGTCTTTATATTGATTTGATTGAAGATTAAAAGGTATTAGGACGCAGTAGAAAATTTTACTGACATGATATAAACAAAAAGATGAATAACGAAATGAGATATGACAGCAGAATAACAACAAATTTAACAGAACAAACCTCAATAGAAAAGACCTGGAAAACGTATCTGAATAAGATCCAGCCAGCCGACCGGGCTGCCATGGAGCTTGCGAAAAAACGCTGGAATTCCGTGGCAAAGCCCATCGGAAGCCTTGGGATTCTGGAAGAGGACATTATAAAGATCGCGGGAATCCGCGGAAACGCAGCGGGGATCACGCTGGACCGCTCCGCTCTGGCAGTCATGTGCGCCGACCATGGCGTCGTTGCGGAAGGTGTTTCCCAGACTGGCAAGGAAGTGACCCGCATTGTTGCGGAAAACTTCACGAAAGGCGAGACATCCACTTCCAAGATGTGCCGGATCTCCGGAACAGATCTCTACCCGGTGGACATGGGAATGGACTGCGAGCCAACCGGGCAGAAAGAACCTGATATGCACCGGATCCTGGATAGGAAAATTGCAAGAGGTTCTGGAAATATCGCTAGGGAACCGGCGATGAGCAGGGAGAAGTGTCTTCAGGCACTTCTCGCAGGCATGGACCTCGCGTTTCGGTTTAAGGAGATGGGATACGAGCTCCTCGCTGCGGGGGAGATGGGAATCGGAAACACGACTCCTGCTGCCGCCATGAGCGCAGTGCTCACGGGACTTTCCCCGGAACAGGCGACTGGACGGGGCGCCGGGCTCTCAGACGCTGGGCTTGAGAAGAAAAAAATGGCAGTGGAGAGGACCGTCTCCCGCTTTTACGAGAAATATCCGGAGTACCGGAACGGAACGAGAGAACAGTATGAGAACGGAGAACTGTCCGCTGTGACAGTTCTCGCGGAACTCGGCGGTTTCGACCTTGCGGGAATGACGGGATTGTTCCTCGGCGGAGCGGCGGCAAGAGTCCCGGTTTTGATGGACGGATTTCTCTCCACAGTCTCCGGACTGCTGGCGGTCCTCATCAGGAAAGAAACAAGGGAGTATATTTTTGCGTCCCACGTTTCCACAGAACCGGCGGGGGAGGTGGTACTTCAGATGCTGGATCTTCCGACCCCTCTTCACATGGGAATGCACCTCGGCGAGGGAAGCGGCGCGGTTGCCATGATCCCGCTTCTCAAAATGGGAGCGAAGGTGTATGAGGAGATGAGCACGTTTTCGGATATCTCCGTGGAACAGTATGTGGACTATCAGGAGAAAGGAGACCGGTCATGAGGGCAGCGATCATCGCGTTTTCCATGTATTCCAGGATCCCGATGCCGATGTTTGAGTGGAAAGAGGAGGACATGAAATATGCCATGTGTTTCTTTCCGGCCATCGGCGCGGTGATCGGTGCGGTATTTTACGGGATGTACCGTCTGCTTTCCTGGTTTCTTCCGGGAAGTTTCCTGGCAGCGGGAATTCTTCTCGCGGTTCCGATCTTCATCACCGGCGGGATCCACATGGACGGATTCATGGATACCTGTGATGCCAGGGCGTCCTACGGGGACAGGGAGAAGAAGCTTGCGATCTTAAAGGATACCCACACGGGTGCGTTTGCGGTGATCTTCGGCGCGCTGTATCTGATCCTTTACGGGGCGGCGTGTATGGAACTGGACCGCAAGACCGCAATGCTTGTCTCTATTGGTTTCGTGATCTCAAGATCTCTAAGCGGACTCTCCACGGTCACATTCCCGGAAGCGAGAAAACATGGGATGCTGGCGGATTTTATGAAGGACGCGAAAAAGAAGACGGTGGCGGTCTGGATGGTCATTATTTTCCTCGGGGCGGCTGTTCTGGAACTCTTCCGGGGCGGTATGAACGGAGTGATCGTTCTGGTAGCTGTCATCCTGATCTTTTTCTATTACCGTCATATGGCTGTGAAGGAATTCGGTGGCGTCACGGGGGATCTTGCGGGATTTTTCCTGCAGGTCTGCGAGCTTGGAATTCTTCTGGCGGCAGTCATCGGAGAGGCGGTGATCGGATGAAGCTCTTAATGATCCGGCACGGGGCAACGGCTGGAAATCTGGAGAAGCGGTATGTTGGCCGGACCGATGAGGGACTGACGGAGCAGGTGGTAGCTGATTTGACGGAGTGCGCGGCAGAGTTTCGGAAACTTGCGGGAAACGCGGCGGTGATCGTTACGAGCCCGATGAAGCGATGTCTTGAGACTGCGGAAGTGCTGTTCCCCCCAAAGTTATATCAGAATGTCCCGAGAATACAGAAAGAAGATCTTTCAGAGTGCGATTGCGGAAAGTTTGAGTATAAGAACTTTATGGAACTTTCCGGGGACGCGGAGTATCAGCATTTTATCGATACGCTGGGGAAAGAGGGATTCCCGGGCGGGGAGACCACGGACGCGTTTAAGGACCGGACAGTAAAAGCGTTTCGGGAGGTACTGAAGGAAATTCCGGCCCAGATTTCGCCCCAGGGGGATCGCGATGATTGGACACTCGTCTTTGTTGTTCATGGTGGAACGATCATGGCAGTCATGGAGGCATTTTCGGAGGAAAAGAAAGGTTACTATGACTGGCAGGTTGGGAACGGTGAAGGTGTTATTGGAGAGATAGATCTGGCGGATGGAATCATAAGCAGTGCGCGAATGATTCGGGTCAAATAAAGAATATGCCCTGCTGCACATATTCTTGATCAATAGGATTAAGAGTGGTGTGCTTTATGGCGAAAAGACTAAAGGAAAAGGTGAAGGGAGAATAAAAATGATTCTTTTATTATCGGTATGCAGCATCGGATTTCTGATCTACGGTGCGCTGGTGGTCAGTGGCATTTACACGCCGATCAGTTCCAAGATCCTTGTGGAGGACGAAGAGCGGGCAAAGTGGTGCCATACGGAGGGAGTCACGAAGATGCTTTGGGGGCTGGATCTTGCATTCTTTGTCATGTACCGCTGCCATGTGTTTCCGGCAGTTTTGTGGCTGGCGGCGTTTCTTGTGCTGACGGTGGTTATTATTATCATGGCGTATAAGAATAACGGAAAATATTTGAAATAAAAATCTGGAATATTTCTGGCTTTTGCGTCTGCAGGGGAAATGATGACGTGATGATATGGTGCTAAACACATATAGAAACAACGATTCCTTTCAGCAGATGAAAGTCAGGAAAATTGCGGCAGGTAAGGAAAAAATAGTATGACATACAGATTGGAACTTCTGGCAGTGATCGTGCTTGGATTTCTATTGGATCAGATCCTCGGCGATCCGCATTGGCTGTATCATCCGGTGCGGCTGATCGGGGTGTATATCAGTTTTCTGGAAAAAGGAATACGAAAAGTTTTCGGAGACGGGGAACGTGCGCTGCTTGCGGGCGGCATTGTGCTTGTTCTTTTTGTGACGGGGACGACGGCGGTGGTCTCAGGCGGGATTCTTTATGCCTGTGGGCGGATCTTCCCGTGGCTTAGATTTCTGGCATCGGTGATCCTCTGCTACCAGCTCTTTGCGGTGAGATCGTTAAAAGTTGAAAGCATGAAAGTGTATCGAGAACTGAAAAAAGATGATCTTCCGGTAGCCCGGTACGCGGTGTCCATGATCGTGGGCCGCGATACGGAGCGCCTTGACATGACGGGAGTCACGAAGGCGGCGGTGGAAACCGTGGCGGAAAATACTTCCGACGGTGTCGCAGCCCCGCTCTTTTATATGGCGATCGGCGGCCCGGTTCTCGGCTGGGTCTACAAGGCGGTCAACACTATGGATTCCATGGTGGGATATAAGAATGACAGGTATCTTTACCTGGGCCGGGCGGCGGCAAAACTGGATGATATCCTGAATTTCATCCCGGCGAGACTCTGCGCCTGGGTCATGATCCTCGCGTCATATCTTCCGTCGAAAGAACATGAATTTGACGGTTCCCACGCGAAGGAGATCTTTTTAAGAGACCGTTTCAACCACGCAAGCCCGAATTCCGCCCAGACAGAATCTGTCTGTGCCGGGTCACTCAGAATCCGCCTGGCGGGGGATGCCTGGTATTTCGGGAAACTTGTGAAGAAAAAGTATATTGGAGATGACCTGCGGCCGGTGGAGATCGAAGATATTCCGCGGGCGAATAAGCTTCTGTACCGGACATCGTGGATCCTTATGGGGCTCTGCGCGGTGACGGAGCTTGTTCTTAATTTGTTGTAGGAGGAAATCACATTGGCAAAAGTAATCATGATCCAGGGAACCATGTCAAACGCGGGAAAGAGTTTCCTCGCGGCTGGACTCTGCCGGATCTTCAAGCAGGACGGGCTTAAGACCGCCCCATTCAAATCCCAGAATATGGCGTTAAATTCCTACATCACAAAGGACGGCCTCGAGATGGGCCGGGCTCAGGTCATGCAGGCGGAGGCGGCGGGAATCGAGCCGGAAGCGGCGATGAACCCGATCCTCTTAAAACCCACCTCAAACATGGGATCCCAGCTCATCGTAAACGGGGAGGTCCGCGGAAATTATCCGGCGGCGGAATATTTTAAGATGAAAAAGAGCCTGATCCCGGACATCATGGACGCGTACAACTCCCTGGCATCCCGCTATGACGTGATCGTCGTGGAGGGTGCCGGAAGTCCTGCGGAGATCAATCTCAGGGAGAACGATATCGTGAACATGGGGCTTGCGGAAATGCTTGACGCACCGGTCCTTCTCGCGGGAGATATCGATCGGGGCGGCGTGTTCGCCCAGCTTTACGGGACTGCGGCTATCCTGACAGCGGAGGAGAGAAAGCGGATCCGTGCCTTTGTGATCAACAAGTTCCGGGGCGATAAGGAGATCTTAAAACCTGGTCTTTCCTTGCTCTACGACCGGATCCAGATCCCGTTTGCCGGTGTGATCCCATATATGGATGTGGACGTGGACGATGAGGACAGCCTCTCGGAGCGTCTCACAGGAAAACATGGAGCGGGACCACTTGTGGACCGGGCAGGACATGCGGCATTCGCGAAGATCTCCGTGATCCGGCTTCCTAGAATCTCGAACTTTACGGATTTCAACGCCTTAGAGCGCCTGCCGGGGATCGCCCTTTCCTATGTGAGCCGCCCGGAGGAACTGGCTGGGTCAGACCTGATCATTCTTCCAGGCACGAAGAACACCATGGGAGATCTCAAGTGGCTCCGTCAGAACGGACTGGAAGCTGTGATCACGAGAATGGCAGGGAAGGGAACCCCTGTGATCGGTGTCTGCGGCGGATTCCAGATGCTGGGAATGAGTCTCGATGATCCCCATGGTGTCGAGGAGGGCGGAACCATGCGCGGCATGGAGCTGCTGCCGATCCGGACGATCTTTGCGGAGAAGAAGACGAGGACGAGAGTTACCGGAACGGCGAGATTCTCGGAGAACGGCGAGCCGGTTATGATCTCCGGCTATGAGATCCATATGGGGGAGACGATCCGGGATGGCGGAAGAAAGTTCTCGGAGATTCGTTACAGTGACGGAACTGGCGGACAGGCGGATGTGAAAGTGAATAGCGTGGCGAAAGCAACAGGGGACGCAGAAGCGGATGTGAAAATGAACATGAGTGCAAATGCAAATTCAAGTGCTGTCCCATGCGGGAACGTTCGTTCAGATCTCCTGCCGACCGATGCAAAAGAGGACGGCTGTGTATACAAAAATGTATTCGGCACCTATGTCCACGGCGTTTTCGACACGGAAGAGATGCAGAAGGAAGTCCGCGATTTCCTGGCAGAACAGAAAGGTGTCCGTCTGGAAGAATACGAGAACGGAACGACGTTCTCCATGGCGAAATATAAAGAAGAACAGTACGATAAAATGGCAAAGATCATCCGGGAGAACCTCGATATGGATATGATCTACCGGATCTTAGAGCGAAAGGATGTGAGAGGATGAGCGGACTTGACTGGACAGAAGAATTAAAGAAGCGGACAGACATCGACTTTCTGACGACCCGTCCGATGGAGATCGAAAAGAAGAGTTTTGAGATCATAAAAGGGGAGCTGGGCGAAGATTTTGTTTCCTCTTATCCCGCGGAAGCACTTCCGGTCCTCTGCCGCGTGATTCATACAACAGCGGATTTCTCTTACAAGGACACGCTTACGATCACGGACGGTGCCATCGAAAAGGCGAAGGAAGCGATCAAAAAAGGGCTTCCGATCATCACCGACACTACCATGGCGGCGTCAGGAATCAATAAGACGGCGGCTGGAAAATTCGGGATCGATGTGCACTGCTTTATCGGAGATGAGGATGTAAAAGCGGCAGCGAAGGAGAGCGGGATGACAAGATCCGCGGTCAGCGCGGAGAAAGCCGCAAGACTTTACCCGGAATGTATCTACGCGGTGGGCAACGCGCCGACAGCCCTGATGCGCCTCTATGAGCTGATCGAGGAGAAGAAGATCCGCCCGGCGCTTATCATTGGGGTTCCTGTGGGATTTGTGAATGTGGTGGAGGCGAAAGAACTGATCTTGCGAACCAATATTCCGGCCATCGTCGCGAGAGGACGGAAAGGCGGCAGCAATATCGCCGCAGCGATCTGTAATGCGCTATTGTATGAGACTGGTGGGAGATAGAAAATTAAAAAAGGTATATCTTTCAGATTTTCTCAAGACATTATCGCTTCTGAACTTTGCCTGGACTGCTACTGAAAAGCATCAATGGGAGTTAACAATGGTGAGATTTCGCAGAAGTTCGCAGATCGGACCATTCAGAAATGCAGATGATCGACTGCTCATATAGAGAGCTGTCATTGGCAGTTTAACTAGGCTATATGAAAACATAAATAAAACCGTCATATGTTATATCACTGAATCATATGTGATATTTCACATGACGGTTTTTTGAATATAAGCTTTTTAATCTGGTCTTACTTCACTTCCTGCACCGTGATCCCCGGCACAGCCATCAAAGAGTAGTTTGTGTGGTACACAACAAATCCAGGCGCAGCGCCGGGAACTTTTTTAAGGTTCTTTCTCTGGATATAGTCGACTTCCACCTTCTCATTTCCCCGTCCCTTGGAGTAATAAGCGGCCAGCGCCCCGGCCTCCTCGAAGACGCGGTCCGGAAGTTCTTTTCCCTCCGTCTTCACGATCACATGGGATCCCGGGATTCCCTTCGCGTGGAACCACCAGTCGCCGCCGTTGGCGAACTTGAAGTCAAGCTCCTCGTTCTGGTAGTTGTTCTTTCCAACGTAGATGTGGAATCCGTCGCTGGAGAGGTAGTGGAACGGGCGGCTGGTGATCTTCACCTTCTTGCCGCCGGTATAGTGGCGCTTGATGTAGCCGTACTCCGTGAGTTCTTCCTTGATCTGTACCAGGTCTTCCTCCAACCTTGCGATATCCATGGAAGTGCTGATGGATTCCAGATGGTCGATCTCCGCCTTTGTCTGGGCGAGCTGTTCCGTGACGGCCTCGTAGGTACGTTTCTGCTTATTGTACTTGTCGAAATATCGCTTTGCGTTCTCCTGCGCCGTCATGGTCGGGTCCAGCGGGATTGTAATTTCTGTATTGTCATAATAATTCAGACACTTAAAACTCTTTTCCCCGCCGGAGAGTCCGTACCCGTAGGTGTTTAAAAGTTCGCCGTAGATCCGGTATTTTTCCCGTTTCTCTGTATCCTTTAACTGTTTCGTCTGAAGGTCCAGCTTTCTCACACTGCGCTCCAAAGCGTTTGAGATGATCTTTCTGAGATCCGTGGATTTCTGGTGAATTCTCGACACCGTGTTCTTTTCCGCATAGTACCGCTCAAGAAGCTCACTGATGGAGTCAAATTTCACGGTCCTATAATTTCCGCCCTCCATCATCGTCAGCGGGACAGCGGCAAACTCTACCGGCTTTTCTCCCTCGTAGATGATATTCGGGGTGAAATTGCCCTCGCGGATATCGTCCATGATCCAGGTGAAGGCGTGGAAGAGGTGGGTGAGTTCTGCGTCGGAAAATTCTTTCGCGGAGATATCCCCGTCTAAGGATGCCAGGTGGCAGATCTCCGCGGCGACTACAGGGCTTAAGCCTGTGAGATCCATGTAGAGTGCCTTTGAGAGATTCTGCGGGGTATTGTGCAGCAGTTCTTTAAATTCCGCCTCCGTGATCGTCAGAGGATCTTTCTTCTCCCCAGAGTGCGGGATAAAGTAGTCCCGTCCCGGAAGAACCTCACGGACGGAGCTTACCTGGGCGGAGATATGTTTGATGCTGTCTAAGATTACGTTGTTCTCATCGCAGAAGATGATATTGCTGTGTTTTCCCATGAGCTCGATCACGATGAATTTTCTTCGAAGGTCGCCCATCTCATCCAGGTGCTCCACCTCGATCCGGACGATTCGCTCTAACCCCGGCTGGGTCACGGAGACGATCCTGCCGTTTGCGATATGCTTTCTTAAGAGCATGCAGAAATTCGGCGCCGTCATCGGACTCGGTTTATTGTTTGCCGTAAAATAGAGAAGCGGGAGACTTGCGTTGGCTGAGACCAGCAGCCGCACGTTCTCCCGGTTTCCCTTGATCGTAAAAAGTAACTCGTCCTTTTCCGGCTGGGCGATCTTTGAGATCCTGCCGGAGACGATCTTATTGTTCAGATCGCGGACCAGGTTCGCGATCACAATTCCGTCAAATGCCATGTTGTAATGGTTCCTTTCTGTTACTGTCCAAAATATTCTTTAAAGATCTTATTGATCTCCGCTGTCAGCTCCGCCACCGAGTGCGCCCGGCTTCTGGAACACTCCCTCGCGGGACGTCCGCAGAGCAGACATGTCCGGCCCGGTTTCCCGATATCACTTCGTGAGATCTTCTTCCCATCCCGTCCGATGATATCGATATCATAAAGCCGTCCAAGCTTCGACGCGTCCTCCAATGGCACCAGAAGCCGCTTTATATCAAGGGCATCCGCGCCCACGCAGAGAAACGCCTCCGGTCCCGTCTTATCTAAGATCAGGCTGCGCTTTAAGATCGGAATCCCAGCCGTACCTAACGCCTGTACGATCTCCCTCAGCGCGAAATCAAATGCCTCCGGCACATAGGGCAGTACCTTCACCGGTCCCGGAATATTCAAGGTGAAGGAGACGAGAACTCCCGGATATTCCGCAAGAAGCTTCTCCTGAACCCAGACGCGCCGTTCCCTGGCGTTCAACATATCCGGAAGCTCCGCATCCGCACCGGTAAACTGTTTTAATTCTTCTTTTTCTGTATCACTTAAGTAAAACTGTTCCATAAAAACCTCAATTCTCCACCGGATGCCGGAGCTCATGCACGATCTCGAGAAATCCCTTCATATATTTTGTGAGATACATGTCTTTTCGGTAGCATGCATAAAAATGCCGCGGATTCTCCACACCCAGGATCGGATAGGAAAAATAGGGCGAGTCAGCAGAGTTGGACGTATCCACATAGGCATCCGGGCATGCCATGACCACAGGGCTCGTCGCCACCACATGTTTCCCGACTTCGATGCTGATGGTCTCCAGATCGATCTTCGGCTTCATATCCCTCGTGATAAAGAGGGAATCCTGGATCGCACGGACGGAGTGGCCGGGACGGCTGGAGATAAAGGTCTCGTCCTTCGCCTCTAAAATATCAATGGGCGTTCCGGGCGCGATCCGTTTCGCGAGGGTGCAGTCCCTGTTTACGATGAGGATCAGCTGTTCCTCCTGGATCAGATCATAATACAGATCCGCATGTTTTGGAAAAGTAGTCAAAAGCGCGATTCCGACCTCGCCTTCCAGAACGCTCTTTTCCATGGTCGCGGACCCCTGTTCATGAAGCTCGATGTCCACATGGGGGAATCGCTTCTTAAAACGCGGGTATAATTCCGGTAAAAGCTCCGTGCCCCGCTGGACGGAGATCCCGAGACGGATCTTTCCGAATTCCTCGTTGCTGAGTTCCTCCACCTGCTTTTTCAGGTTTGTGGAGATCGTCGTCACCTGTCTCGCGGCTTCCACGTAGAGCTGTCCAGCGGGCGTCAGGGTGATCGGCTCGGTGGATCGGTTGAAGATCGAAGCGCCGAGATTGCTTTCCGCCGTCTTTATGATCTGGCTTAATGAGGGCTGGGAAACGTAGAGTTTCTTCGCCGCGTTCGTAAAGCTGCCTTCCTTTAAGACGGTCAGGACATACTGCATGTGTTTTTCGTTCATGAAGTGGCACTCCTTTCTGATCCAGGCTCTGCTGGTATTTTGCGTTCCTATATTTTATCATATCTCCCGCAAAAATTCAACGCAGGGAAAAAGATGCTGCAAAACCCATAAGAATTTCCCTATATTCAGTATAGATGGATATGTATTGGATTAAAAAAAATACAAGTGATATAGTAAAGCCATAGAAAGTTATAGAACTTCAGCGGGAAACAAAAACAATTTTGTGCATCCTGCATAAAAGGGAAACGGAAGGTCCGGGAGTGAGACATACATAGGAAAAACGAGAGCCGGATCATGCGGCCGCCGGAGAAAACGGCTGCAGACCGTGAATGATCACAGGAGGGAATATATGGAAATCAAGAAGACAGCCATGGCCGGCACACTGGAATCCAGCGATGCCCAGGTCACTGTTGAGCCGGGTGAGGGAAAGATTGAACTCACCATCGAGAGCAGCGTGATCCATCAGTACGGCAGACAGATCAGAAAAGTCACATTGGAGACATTAGATCGCCTCGGTGTTGACAATGCGAAGGTCACGATCTTTGACAAGGGAGCTCTTGACTGTACCTTAAAGGCAAGAGTCGAGTGCGCGGTATACCGTTCCAACGGCATCACCGAAAATCTTCCGTGGGGAGGTGTCATCAAATAATGCATCCGAATAAAAAACGATTAAGAAGATCCATGATGTTTTTAAACTGCCAGAAACCGGGACTCATCAAGGATCCATACATTTATAAACCGGACTCCATCATGTTAGACCTTGAGGATGCGGTTGCGGAAAACCAGAAGGACGCTGCGAGATATTCCTTATATCACGCGCTCCAGGAGATCGATTACCGCGGAGTCGAGAGAGTCGTAAGAATCAACGGCCTTGACACCCCGCACTGGAAAGAAGATATCCGCGTCTGTGTTGCG
Organism: Paludibacteraceae bacterium; assembly: GCA_963646925.1. GTDB lineage: Bacteria > Bacillota > Clostridia > Lachnospirales > Lachnospiraceae > Pilosibacter. Next base: position 7,805 of record CAVIYT010000061.1, on the reverse strand, counting down.
GGCGGAGCAGATACGATCCGCATCGCGAAGACAGAGACCGCGCAGGACGTTAAGACCGTCGAGGAACATGTCCTCGCTGCGGAGCGTGAGTTTGGACGTCCGGAAGGAAGCACACTTTTAATGGCAGCCTTAGAGTCCTGTAAGGGAGTTTTAAATGCCTTAGAGGTATGCCAATCCTCCGACAGACTCATTGGTATCGCTTTATCCGGCGGTGACTACACAAAGGACCTCCAGACGACGATCACTGGAACCGGCGTGGAGCTCATGGGAGCGAGACAGCACATGATCATGGCGGCGAGAGCGGCAGGCGTTCAGTGCTGGGACACCGTTTTCACAAACCTTGACGACATGGAAGGTTTTGAGAATGAGACAAGAATGATCAAGATGATGGGCTTCGACGGAAAATCTCTCGTAAACCCGAGACAGATCGCCATCGTCCACAAGATCTTCACACCGTCCGAGAAAGAGATCATCTTCGCGGAGAAGGTCGTTCGCGAGATCGATGACAAGAAGGCAAAGGGAATCGGCGTCTTCACCGTTGACGGAAAGATGATCGACATCGCATTCTACGACGGAGCAAAGAGAACACTCGCCATGGCGAAAGCAGCAGGCGTTTATAAGGGGGATTTATAAGATGATCAATGCAGTTGGAAGAGAAATTCCCGAAGAGATCTTAAAAGCAACAGGCAAGGAGCCGTTCAAGGGCGTCTATGCTTACGATAATTATGAATATACAAAGGCGGCTCCGACCGTCCGCACATTAAATGACCCGACAAGAAGCAAACTTGTTGAGAACATCCACGATGCCCTCGTAAAATGCGGCATCAAGGACGGCATGGTTCTTTCCTTCCACCATCACTTCCGTGAGGGCGACTATGTGGTAAACATGGTCATGGAAGAGGTCCACAAGATGGGCATCAAGGACATCACGATCTGCGCAAGTTCCTTAGGTAAGGCGCATGATCCGATCGTTCCGTACATTGAGGACGGCACCATCACAGGAATCCAGTCCTCCGGTGTCCGCGGAAAGATCGGTGAGGCGATCTCCACAGGACGTTTAAAGAACCTTGCGATCATGCGTTCCCACGGCGGACGTGTCCGCGCCATCGAGTCCGGCGAAGTCCACATCGATATCGCCTTCATCGGCGCCCCGACATGTGATGAGTACGGAAACATGAGAGCAAACGGCGGAAAGAGCGACTGCGGCGTATTATCCTACGCGATGGTTGACGCACAGTACGCGGACAAGGTCGTTGCTGTGACAGACTGTCTCGTTCCGTTCCCGAACCTCCCGGCAAGCATCTCCATGGTAAACGTGGACTATGTGTGTGTCGTTGATGAGATCGGTAATCCGGCGAAGATCGCCACAGGCGCGGCAAAACCGACGACAGATGTGAGAAAGATCATGATGGCGGACTACTGCACAAAGTTCGTAGTCAACACCCCGTACTTCAAGGAAGGTTTCTCCTACCAGACAGGTGTGGGCGGAGCTTCCATCGCCTCCACGATCTCCCTCGGAAAGATCATGGAAGAGAGAGGCATCCACATGGGACTTGGTCTCGGCGGAATCACTACTCCGATGTGCGATCTTTTAGCGAAAGGTCTTGTAAACAAGCTTGTTGATACCCAGGATTTCGACCAGGGCGCCATCGAGTCCATCAAGACAAATCCGAACCACTTTGAGATCTCCGCGTCCGAGTACGCGAACCCGTTCAACAAGGGCGCTTATGTCAATAAGCTTGACTTTGTCATCCTTGCGTCTCTTGAAGTTGACGTAAACTTCAACTGCAACGTGGTCGTTGGTTCCGACGGCATGATCACAGGCGCCCAGGGCGGACATCCGGACACGGCAGCAGGAGCGAAGTGCACCATCGTGATCGCGCCGTTACTCCAGGGAAGAATCCCGGCGATCTGCACGAATGTTACAACAATCACCACACCGGGCGAGTCCGTTGACGTTGTCATTACAGATTACGGCATCGCCATCAACCCGAGAAGACAGGACCTTATCGAGTGCATGAAGGACGTAGACCTTCCGTTCTGTACGATTGAGGAGCTCCGCGACAAGGCCTACGCCATGGTCGGCACACCGGATCCGGTACAGTTTGATGACCGCGTGGTGGGCGTCATCGAGGCCCGCGACGGCACCATCATCGATGTGGTAAGAAAAATTAAAGATTACGAGTTTGAGGACGAGCAGTAAACGCTGTCCCGCTGGAAGAGACTCCGGCATCAGAAACGCAAGCAGAATGCAGAAGAGTTCCGGTGCCGGACGGATAAAATGCTGTGAAACGGCTTCTCTGGACATGTTTCGCAGCATAAACCCCTTAGATAAAGGAGAATATGAGTATGTCTGAAATGTTAGTCGGCGTTCTTGGCTTTGTATGTATCATTGCCATCGTCATCACCCTTTTTAAGAGCAAAACACTCCCAAGTATTGCTTTTATCACATTCCCACTGATCCTCGGCATCATTCTTGTCCTTTCCGGTTACTACACCTGGGACAACCTTGCGAAGCTCATAAAGAGCGGATTCTCCAGCACCGGCCCGACTGCAGCGCTGTTCGTGTTCAGCGTCCTGTATTTCGGTATCATGACTGACGCTGGAATGTTTGATGTCATCATCAATTTCCTGATGAAATTCGTGAAGGACAATGTCATCGGTGTATGTATCATGACGGCTATTATCGCCATGATCGGTCATTTAGACGGTGCCGGTGCGGCAACATTCTGTATCGTAATTCCGGCTATGCTGCCGATTTATAAGAAAATGCATATGCGTGTTACGACACTTCTCAGAATCACAGTTATCTCCATGGGTGTCTTAAACCTGATGCCGTGGGCAGGTCCGACCATGCGTGCCGCAGCCGTTCTCGGCATGGAGGCAAGTTCCTTCTGGCACACGATCCTTCCGATCCAGATCTGTGGTGTGCTTCTCGCATTCGCGGTCGCTTTCATCAACGGTATTCTGGAGAAGAAACGCGGAGCTGGTTTAAACGGCAAACTTGCGGAAATCGAAGGAAATGTGGATGCTGCGGAACAGGTTGTTGTGGAAGTGAAGGAAAATGAGTTTGCGAGACCGAAATTGTTCGTATTTAATATACTTCTCACAGTTGCGGTCATTGCGCTCTTAATCCTCGACATCTTCCCGAGCTATGTTCCATTCATGGCGGGCGTTGCAGCTTCCATCCTTGTGAACTATCCGGGCGCAAAGATGCAGAAGAAGGTCATCAACAATCATGCAGGTCCGGCGCTGACCATGTGTTCGACATTAATGGCAGCAGCTGTCCTCATGGGTGTCCTCGTAAAAGAAGTGGAAGGAACCACAAGCGTTATCACCTGCATGTCCGGTCTTATCAGCACATTCCTTCCGGCAGTCCTCGGACGCCACCTGCCGTTAGTCATCGGTATTCTTTCCGTGCCGCTTGCTCTGGCATTTGATACCGACAGCTACTTCTACGGCATGCTTCCGGTCATGATCGGAATCGGCGAGGGATTCGGTATCCCTGCACTCCCGATCGCCGCAGCAATGGCAGTCTGCAGAAACTGCGCGACATTCATCAGCCCGATGGTTCCGGCAACCCTCCTCGGAGTCGGCCTTGCGGATGTGGACATCAACCAGCACATCAAGAGCAACTTCTTATGGGTATGGGGATTCTCCTTTATCTGCATGATCGCCGCAATCTTGCTTGGAATTATTCCGGTGTAAGTTTTTCGTAACTGTTCAGTAGGTCTGCGCACTTGCTGCGCTGACCGTAAGAAAGTATAAGCTGGAAGGCAAAAATCCCATCGGCGCAGCCGATTTGGAATGGATTTTTGCCCGTAACCATGAAGGTACTGAATCGTTACAGTTTTTCAAGCTTCATAACATTGACAGCTTCCTCGAAACTTAATACGATAGAGCAGATGTCCGGCAGAAACATAGTCTGGGCAGCTGCACAAAACCCCTTAAAAATGCTGGAAAGTCTTGTATGTATAAGACTCTCCGGCATTTTTTAGTTTCTCTTTTAAATACCGGAAAAAATCCTCAGCGACAGGAGACTGACGGACATCAGGAGCCGCAGCAATGCCGATTTCCACTTCCTGGTATGGCTTTAAAGGCAGAATCGCAACATTCCCGTTCCACTGGCTTGCCGTGATCGCATTGTTGATACTGATTCCGAGTCCGGCTTCCACCATTGCGTAGGCGGCATAGCTGTCTGATGCGATGTAACATATATTTGGGTTCATCCCCGTGCGTGAAAACATGCGCAGGTTATCCGTATCTTTCCCTTGATCGACATGGATATATGGTTCCGTAGAAAGCTTTTCCAGCGAAAACTCCTCCTCGGATGCGTATGATCCGTTTTTAGGAACCCATGCGACCAGAGGATCGCGAAACAGTGGAATCCATGCCATATCACCAGGACGCTGGCTGACGATACAGAGATCCAGTTGATGATCGGACAGTTTCCTGCAAAGATCAGAACTGCATCCATCCTGGATCCTGATCTGAATATCCGGATAGGGAAGGCAATAGGAGGAGAGAGCATTTGCAAGCCACGGATAAAAGAGCGGATACGCGGTTCCAACTGCAAGAGTTCCAATCTTTTTTCCGAGAAGGTCTGCAGAGAGCTGTCGGTATGTTTCTCCATCTGAAGCAAGCCTTCGGATCACGGGCAGAAGCCGTTTGCACTGTTCTGTAGCTGTGACGCCAGAGGAATCTCTTTTTAGCAACATAATGCCGGTCTCACGTTCCATGGATGCAATCATTCGGCTCATGCCTGATGGAGAGTACCCAAGATGTTCGCCGGCGACCGACAGGCTTCCGGTTTCGATTGCCGCAAGAAGTGCGGTACATTTTTCAGTATCCATTCAATATCAATCCTTTCCGGCTTTGACATAGTGTCAAAGCAGCGTTGCGATTTTGTCGCTTCACACAAATGATAGCCCTATGATATTCTTAAGTCAAGAACGATAAAAATTTTAAAGTTGTGCAGGAAAGGAGTCGCGATATGGCGAGATTTAAAATTGCGGCTGTCCAGATGACAGCCGGCGAGAATGTGGAGGAAAATTACAGAAAATCATTGAACTTCATAAAAGAAGCGGCGGGAAACGGTGCCAGGCTGATCTGCTTTCCAGAAGGACAGTTATCTCCATATATTCCGCAATACGAAGGAAGAAAAAAAGAATCCTTTGCAGTCCCTCTGGATCACCCATATATAAAGGGATTCTGTGCTGCCTGCAGGGAGGCACATATCATTGGATGTTTTGGCCTGTGTCTCGAAGAGGGAGAAAATGTCTACGCTTCCATGGTGATTGTGAATGAAAACGGAGAGATCCTCGGAGTTGGAAAAAAGAACCATATTGCCAGGTTTGAACATTTTTACGAGCAGGATTATTTTACACCGGGACAGGAGGGATTCCTTGTAGCGGATACTTCGGTCGGAAAAGTAGGAGTGATTGTATGCTTTGATCGTCATTATCCGGAAAGCTATCGTGCCTGCGTAAAAAAAGGAGCAGATCTGATCATTGTGCCGGTGGCGAACGAAAAGGCGGAACAAACGGATATTTTTCGTGCAGAGATTCAGGTTGCTGCATTTCAGAACAGCGTAAACCTGATCATGTGCAACCGTGTGGGTACAGAAGGAATGATGGATTTTTGCGGGGAGACGGTTTTTGTCGGACCAGACGGAATCATCATGAATCTAGGCGGAGATCAGGAAGAACTTCTTTATGCGGAACTTGACATGGATGCCCCTAAGATCATACGCGAAAAAAAGCAGTATTTTTCCTTGCTGCGTCCGGAAGCGTTTGAGATTTGATGGAGGAACGCATATGGAGATTCGACAAAGAATGGAAGAACTGGAACCATATATTATTGACCGGAGAAGGTATTATCATGCAAATCCAGAACCGTCCGGGGAAGAGAAAAATACAAGAATGGCAATTGAAAAAGATCTGCTGTCGATGGGAATTACAGATATTATCGAAATGAAACAATGTTATGGAGCGGTTGCTACGATACATGGGAGAAAATTCGGTGAAACCGTTGGACTGAGGACAGATATAGACGCACTCAAGATCACGGAGCAGACGGGGTTGCCGTTTGCTTCGAAAAATGGATATATGCACGCTTGTGGTCATGACTGCCATATCGCCATGCTTCTTGGAGCCGCCAGATTCCTGCAGGAGAACAGGGATTGTTTTGAAGGGGATATCCGGCTTTTGATCGAACCGGAAGAAGAAACCGACGGCGGTGCAAAGGCAATGGTGCGGGAAGGCGCGGTTGAAGGACTTTCTGCTTTATATGGCGCACATATCTGGGGAGACTTCGATGCTCCAGGGATTGATATCACAGAGGGAAACCGAATGGCAGGCAACAATGTATTTACAATTAATGTAAATGGTATCGCTGCACATGGTTCCGCCCCTCATCTTGGAATTGACGCGATCACAACGGCAGCTGCGATCATTAACAATCTGCAGCAGGCAGTAACAAGAATGAATGATCCAGTGAATCCAATGGTGCTCACAGTAGGGACAATTCATGGAGGAACCCGTTTTAATGTGATTCCGAATCATGTCACAATGGAATGCAGCTTACGGACATTTTCCCCAGGCGGAAAAGAAGAAAAGATGATCCGTCAGATCGTGAACTCCACAGCAGCCGCATTTGGAGCCACAGCAGAAATTGATTATCAGCCGTGGGCACAGCCTTTGATAAACAAGGATAAGCACTTGGTTCAGCTCGCGCAGAATGCTGTGCGATCTCTTTACGGAGAAGCAGGGCTTCAAAAGCTTCCAACCATGATGAGCAGCGAAGATTTTTCTCATTTTGACATGGTCCCCTATGTGTTCGGATATATCGGAAGCAGGAACAAAGAGAAAGGAATCATCTATACAAACCATCATGAGAAATTCACTGTGGACGAGAGTGTTTTAAAAAGAGGCAGCGCGGTGATGGCGAAATTTGCGTTGGATTTTCTGAGTGGGAGAAGGATGACTGAAAACTATTCGTAACTGTTCAGTACCTTCACGGCTACATGCAAAAATCCATTCCAAATCGGCTGCGCCGATGAGATTTTTGCTTTCCACCCTAAGTTTTCTTACGGTCAGCGCAGCAAGTGTGCAGACCTACTGAACAGTTGCAACTATTCAAAGTAATTATAAAGACACTGGAAAGGGGCTTGCTTATGAACGAAAATCGTAGTGTGAAAGAAAGTAGACTTGACCGGATTCTTGATGCAATCGAGCGCGCAGGAAACAAACTTCCCGACCCAATTACTATGTTTCTTGATTTGGCAGTGATCGTAACGATCGTTTCAGCAGTTTGCAGCGCGACTGGCGTTTCTGCCGTCAACCCGGCAGACGGATCAACGATTGAAGTATTCAATATCCTGTCTATTGACGGAATTCGCTACCTATGGACAAATGTCATTACAAATTTTTCTGGCTTTGCACCTCTTGGTATGGTATTAGTCGCTGTTATCGGTTCTTCGGTTGCAGAAAAAAGCGGTTTCCTGATTGCTGTTATGGTCAACTTCCTCGGTGAGGCGAAGGGCTGGATCGTAACCATGGTCGTTATGTTCTTGGGAATCAACTTAAACATTGCCGGTGATGCTGGCTTTATCGTTCTGCCTCCGCTTGCTGCAATCCTGTACATGTCTATTGGGCGTCATCCGCTCCTCGGTATGTACACAGCGTTTGCTTCCGTAGCAGCAGGATTTTGTGCGAACCTCGTTCTTGGAATTTCGGACGCTCTTGCATATGGATTTACTGAGCAGGCAGCACAGATGATCGACCCGAACTACCAGCAGTCCATCG
>CAVIYT010000060.1:0-7464 GCA_963646925.1 Paludibacteraceae bacterium | reverse complement strand
AAAAGAGCGGCGGATTTAAGAAAATTGAGGATATCATGAAGATCTCCGGCATCAAGGATGCGGGGTTCCAGAAGATCAAGGATAATATTACGGTTTGACAGATCACAATAGTCTGTCAGACTGAATTGTTAAATGTGAATGAGCAGCTGTGAATCGATTGAACAGCTGCAAATATAGATTTTGGTTTATCAGGCATAAAAGCAGGGGAGAGAGCCTGCGTATTACAGCATAACGTGGAGGAGAGAAATGGCAAGAGTTCTGGTAGTAGATGATGAAAAACTGATCGTGAAGGGAATCCGCTTCAGTCTGGAACAGGACGGATATGAGGTGGACTGCGCTTACGACGGTGATGAGGCGATCGAGAGGGCAAAAGAGCGGGAGTACGATGTGGTCCTTTTGGATGTCATGCTTCCGGGACACGATGGATTTGAGGTCTGCCAGACGATCCGTGAGTTTTCCGAGATGCCGATCATCATGCTGACGGCAAAGGGTGACGATATGGATAAGATCCTGGGACTGGAGTACGGCGCGGACGATTATATCACGAAGCCGTTCAACATTCTGGAAGTAAAAGCGCGGATCAAGGCGATCATCCGCAGAAACAATAAGAAGAGCGGCGGCGCGAAGCGCCAGGAGTCCAATGTGGTCACAGAGGGCGATCTGAAGCTCGACAGGGAGAGCCGCAGAGTCTTCATCAAAGATAAGGAGATCAACCTGACCGCGAAGGAATTCGACCTGCTGGAACTTCTTGTCACAAATCCGAACAAGGTATACAGCCGTGAGACTCTGCTTGAGTATGTGTGGGGAAATAAGGCGATGGTCAACGGGGATGTCCGCACTGTGGATGTACATGTGAGAAGACTGCGTGAGAAGATCGAGCCGAGCCCGAGTGATCCGAAGTATGTGCATACAAAATGGGGAGTTGGATACTTTTTTCGCGCATAGCAATGAGCAGTGCAGGAACAGATAGCTGAATTTTGACGTTGTGCTTGCACATAAGCAAAAATTCGGATAGCTGGTCCTATAGGGCGAATGCCCGCGAGCCCTGAGTTGGGGCTTGCCCCAATTCAGGGCTCCACTGCGGAGCCGCCAACAAACGTAAAAGGAGAAAATTTCTATGACATACACAATTCGCCCAGTCCGCCCGTCGGACCTTGCGGCAGTCACTGAGGTGGAGGCGATCTGCTTCCCGGCAGCGGAGGCTGCCACTGAGGAATCTTTTAAAGCCCGCATTGCGGCATTCCCGGAGTGCTTTTTCCTTGCGGAATCCGACGGAAAGGTCATCGGATTCATCAACGGCTGCGCAACAGACTCCAAAACCATCTATGACGAGATGTACGAAAATTCCGCCTGCCACAATCTGGACGGGGCCTATCAGTCTATCTTTGGTCTGGATGTGATCCCGGATTACCGCTGCCAGGGAATCGCGGCGGCGCTTATGAACCACATGATCGAAGACGCGAAAAAGAAAGGCAGAAAAGGCCTGATCCTCACATGCAAGGACCGCCTGATCCACTACTACGCGAAATTTGGATACAAAAACATGGGCGTTTCCGAGTCTGTCCACGGCGGGGCAGTCTGGTACGACATGATTCTGGAATTTGAGGATCAGAAGTCATGAAAATTACACTGATCACAGTCGGAAAAATCAAGGAGAAGTTCTTTCAGGACGCTATTGCGGAGTATTCCAAGCGTCTGAGCCGCTACTGCAAGCTGGAGATCATCCAGGTGGCGGACGAGAAGACACCGGACGGGGCCAGCGAGGCGGTGGAGACGCAGATCAAGGAAAAAGAGGGCGAGCGGATCCTGTCAAATATCAAGGACGGCAGCTTCGTCGTCGCTCTCGCGATCAACGGAAACATGCTGGATTCTGAGAAACTTGCGGCTAAAATAGAAAAATGGGGCGTGTCGGGGATCAGCCAGATCGTGTTTATCATCGGCGGATCGTTAGGACTCTCGAATCAGGTCCTGGCACGGGCCGACTATAAACTGAGCTTTTCAAAGATGACATTCCCGCATCAGCTCATGCGGGTCATTCTCCTGGAACAGATCTACAGAAGCTACCGGATCATCCAGGGAGAGCCTTATCACAAGTAAAGGCGCGGCTGAGGCCAGGCAGAGAACGACAAGGAGGCAGAGAACGAGTGGCGGAAGAACAGGTACAGGGAGCGGGAAAGATTCTGCTCTTTTGCAAGGAACCTTCGGCGGAACAGATCATGAAGCGTCTGCGGGACGCTTTTGATGTCCCGGGAAATGTTCATGGTTCAGTTCTGGAACTCCATAATGGGGAGCTGAAGGTGACGATACAAATTTTTTGTGAGAGTACCGGTGAGGAAGAAAAGGATCTGGTCCGTGGATGGTCTGACCGGACGAGAGGACATTTCTCGAGAGTCATGACGTCTGCGGAGGATGTGAAGACGAATCTTCTCTACCAGTTAGAAGGAACGGTGAGCATCGTGTCCGTGGACTACGCCTTTGACGGCGTGGACGCGGAATTCCTGACAGAGGAAGAGGAACAGACGAAGCGGAACATGGAACAGGTGCTGTTCGGAGTACTTTCAGATCTTCGCGGTGTGCTTGCGTTCCGGGGAGAAAAGCGCGGCTTTTATTACCTGGATGAGTATGGGATGGAGAAGCTGATCCTGGACGGAAACGGAAACAGTGAAGTGGAGCGGTTCCTGCCCTATAAGTCCGTGGGATATGTGCCGGGAAGTGAGATCCGGCCGGAACAGTTGGAACGGCGGGAGAAAAACAGGAAGATCTTCGAGGCGCGGGGTGTCTATGTACCGGTCTTTTACCCGCTTTTGGAGACGGAAGCCGAGGCGGACTGCAGAACGCCCTATGAGATCGCGGCCCGGGCGGTGGCGCTCCTCTTAGTTGCGGCATTTTCCGAGGCGATGCTGGCGGCAAAAATGAGCCAGCAGGAGGCGCTGAACTTTATTCAGAAGCGGATCCATGAGTTCGGTGCTGAGGATTTTTTCTCCCCGAAAGAGTGGAATTATCTGCATAATGAAGAGCCGAAGGAATCGGAGAAGATCTCCTATTCCTGGCAGTATGAAAATCTGTATGTGATGGAGTGGGCGCTGGGACTCATCGATGGATCGCTTGATTTCCCGGATCATTTCTGCGATGTGGCGGAGGCGGCGAGACTTCTCACTTCCTTCCATTCCATGCGGGAGATCCTCGACGCGGCAAAGCCGAAGAGTCCAAAGAAACTTCTCGACGCCTGCGACATGATCTTCTGCCTAGACTGGGCATGCACCGACACGAGAATGCGTGATCTGCCTGCACCGGCAGGAATGGACGGAGGTGTGGTCTTCGAGCGCCATAAGGCGTTGAACTGGCTGGTTGGAGCCGGTGAGAAGGCGGACTGGGACCATGTGCCGGTGGATACGTGAGGCGGTCTGTGGAGCGGCATCCTCTGAATGAAGGATATATGGATCAGAAAACACATCATGGAGAGATCTGTGGTGTGTTTTTTACAGTAATATATTTGAAAGAAGCTGATGATAACAGGAAAGGGTGAAAAATTGTCTTTGACAGCAGGCGTTATTTCGGTTGCATTTTTTAACGTGGTGTAGTATAATTACGTCACTGTGAAAAAGACAAATGTCCATGACTCACGGTCATTGGATAATAAAAGAGAAGAGGAAAGCGGGTATCCGCCTTTGTGAAAGCGGATATGCCGGGATAGAGGAGATACGAACCATGGGAGAGAGAAATGTGATCAAGGCGGCGCTTCTCGGCGCTGGAACCGTCGGAAGCGGCGTGTATGCCCTTTCCGAGATGTTAAAGGATGAGATGTTCCAGAAGACGGGCGCGAGCCTGGAGATCAAGAAGGTTCTGGTGCGGAACATGAAGAAGGACCGCCCGGGGATCCCGAAGGAAGTTATGACGGATAACTGGCAGGAGATCTTAGATGACGAGGAGATCCAGCTTGTGATCGAACTCATGGGCGGCGTGGAGCCGGCGAGAACTTATATCGTACAGGCTCTGGAAGCAGGAAAACAGGTAGTTACCGCCAACAAGGACGTGCTTGCGGAGCACGGACAGGAGATCCTGACACTTGCGGAGAACAGCGGCTGCGATATCCAGTTTGAGGCGGCAGTAGCGGGCGCGATCCCGATCATCCGCCCGTTGAAGCAGAGTCTTGCGGGCAGCATGCTGACGGAGATCATGGGAATCGTCAACGGAACCACGAACTATATTCTGACAAAGATGTCGGAAGAGGGAATGGATTACAGGGAGGCGCTTGCAAAGGCCACAGAGTTGGGCTACGCGGAGGCGGATCCGACCGCTGACGTGGAAGGCTACGATGCGGGACGTAAGATCGCGATCATGTCCTCCCTGGCGTTCAACTCCAAGGTGACATTTAGCGATGTCTATACGGAAGGAATCACGAAGATCACCTCCGATGATATCCGCTACGCGAAGGAATTCGGCTATGTGATCAAGCTTCTCGGTGTCACAAAGCTTGTGGACGGCAAGATCGAGGTCAAAGTCCACCCGATGCTGATCCCGGAGCAGCACCCGTTAGCGACAGTCCGCGACTCCTTCAACGCGGTGTTCGTACACGGCGAGGCCTGCGATGACGCGATGTTCATGGGACGCGGCGCGGGAAAGATGCCGACTGCCAGTGCCGTTATGGGCGATATCATCATCGTCATGAGAAATATCGTTCACGACAACTGCGGATGGAACGGCGGTGTGGCATACAAGAATTATCCGGTAAAACCCATCGAGGAGACGAGATCGAGATACTTCCTCCGCCTTCAGGTTGCCAACAAGCCGGGCGCTCTGGCAAACATCGCGGGAGTTCTCGGAAACAACGATGTCAGCATCGCGCAGGTCGTTCAGAAACAGGCGAGAGACGGGATCGCGGAGCTCGTTGTGATCACGGATTCCGTTCTGGAGCGCCATTTCAACGACGCGCTGATGATCGTGAAGGGCATGTCCGTGCTGCGTGAGGTATCTGGAATTATCAGGGTTTACGGGGATTAACAGCCGGTATTATAAATAATGGGATTATAAAGCATATCTGTCTGGTCAGGTAAAATGACCGGGTGGATATGCTTTTTTGTTTAACAGGAAATTCCGATGGAACTTCCGGTTAAGCAAAAGGCATATTCTTATTTCCTGATAGTTTATCATAAAAATCCGGTGGGTTCATATATTGTATCAATTCCGGGAAAGGCGGACAGGCCGAACGCAGGGGAAAGGAGCGCGGGTATGAATGCGGAAACTTTTGACAGATTGTTGAAACAGGCGGTCTCCGACATGAGATCGATCCGGGAGATCAGGATCAGGGCGGGAAAACCGGTGATGATATGGATGGAAACCGGGGAAAAAGTGCTTTACTCGGACGGGACATGTGGACAACCGGAAGTATGGGAAGAAAAATCGCAGGTCCAGCCGGAGATAAACGAAGATCGAACTGTGGTATGCGCGGACCAGGAGCTGATACAGGGAATCCTGGAGATCTGTTCCAGGCATTCCCTGTATGCCTACGAGCGGGAGATCGGTCAGGGATTCCTCACGATCCGCGGGGGACACCGCGTGGGGATCGCCGGGAAAGCGGTGGTGGAGGACGGACGCGTGAAGACAGTCCGGGACATTTCATCTTTAAATATCCGGGTTGCCCATGAGGTAAAGGGATGCGCGAAAACTGTGCTGCCGCAGCTTATGGACGGGGAGAATTTTCTGGACACGCTTTTGATCTCCCCGCCGGGGGCAGGAAAGACGACACTTTTGCGGGACCTGATCCGGGAACTGTCGAATGGGGGAACATGGGGGACAGGAAAGAATGTGTCCGTGGTGGACGAGCGTTCGGAGATCGCGGCGTGTTTTGGAGGTGTTCCTCAGTGTGACCTCGGTCTCCGTACCGATGTGATGGACGGGTGCCCGAAGTCTGAGGGAATGCTCATGATGCTGCGGTCCATGGCGCCCCAGGTGCTGGCGGTGGACGAGGCAGGCGGGGAGGGCGAGATCCTGGCGATGAAATATGGAATGAACTGCGGGTGCAGGATCCTGGCGACTGTCCACGGGGCGGATATCGGTGATATCATGAGGCGGCCGGTGTGGCGGGAGCTGGCGGAGGAGAAGCTGTTTTCCAGATATGTGGTTCTTTCTGGGGTTCCGAGACCGGGGGCGGTAGCAGGAATCTATGATGAGGATTTTCAGTTGATGGAAAACATGGAAATTTACAGGGAGAAATCTCCTGGATAATTTCTAAATTACAGATTTTGTGTGATATGGCAGCGGATGCAAGCTTTGCTGACCTGCAACGCAATCGATCGACGAGAGCGAGTATGGTCTGCGTGAGATATGAGTGGTGTTGAATGGGGGAAAATATGAAATATGTAGGACTTTTGTGCATGGCGGCAGCGGCTGTGGCGGGAGGTTTTCTGCTGGCTGGGGAGTGGGAGACGCGGGTGAAGATGCTTGGGATCTTCCGGCAGATGGCGGTCTACCTGAAGGCGCGGATCCTATACTCCAACGAAACGCTGCCGGAGGCGTTAAAGGAGATCGGGGAGCGGTTTTCGGACGAGAATTCCGGAATGGCGTCGGAGGCGGGACAATTTTTTCTCCGGGTGGAAAAGCGGATGGAGGAAGAGACGGGAAAGGCGTTCGCGGAGATCTGGAAGGAAGAGATAGAAAAATTCCCGGATGATCTTCCTCTGAGAAAACAGGATCTTGAGGCGCTCCGGACACTGGGGGAAAATCTTGGCTACGCGGATAAAAAGACCCAGGAGCGGACGATCCTGTTTTATCTGGAGCAGGCGGATGATTCCCTGGAATTCCTGAAAAAAGAGATGGAGAGCCGGACAAAACTTTACCGGTCTCTCGGGATGGCGGCGGGACTCTTTATCCTGGTGCTCTTTGCGTAAAGGGGGGAAGAATATGGGGGTAAATCTGATCTTTAAGATCGCGGCGGTGGGGATCCTGGTGTCGGTGATGTGCCAGGTCCTAAAGCACAGCGGGCGGGAGGACCAGGCGTTTCTAACGAGTCTCGCGGGCCTGATCCTGGTGCTGTTCTGGATCGTGCCGTATATTTATGATCTCTTTGAGACAATCAAAAATTTGTTTTCATTATAAGATGTTGATCGGAGATAAAACCAAGATTCAATTTTATTGATAAAGATACTATGTCAATGGTATACAGCTCTGTACGAATAATGTGTACAGGGGAAAGATGTACTTTTGGCTTGTAGCTGTAAAGTTTTCTGCATAAATGAGGTGAAGGTTATGGCTGTGGTTCAGGCAGCGCTTCTGGGGCTTACGGCGGTTTTGTTTGCGGCGCAGTTAAAGCCGCTGAAGTCGGAGTACGCGGTCTATCTGGTGCTGGCGGCATCCATCGGAGTTGGGTTCCTTGGTCTCGCCAGACTTGGCGTACTTTTGGACACCCTGCGGGAGATCGGAAAAGGGATCCGGATCCGGCATGTGTATCTGGCGGCGCTCCTCAAG
>CAVIYT010000059.1:0-8823 GCA_963646925.1 Paludibacteraceae bacterium | reverse complement strand
GTATCGTATTTCAAAAAGCAGTTTTGACGAGTGGTTGGATGGAGTGGAAGAGTATGTATTTGACTAATGGGAGTTGCCAGTCTTCCATTCTTCGACAGGGTTTTCCACTTAATTAAGGAATCTGTTTTATGCAGGTTACTTATATTATCCTGATTTTGATGAGTAAAGCGAGGATTTTGATGAGTTCTCATTTTTTCACACGCCCATCTTTTATTTATTCCGACAATACTCCTTGATCATCTCCAGAAAATCCCTAGCATGCTGCGGCAGATAGCGGTTTTTCTGGTAGGCGGCGATGGTTGTTGTGAGGGCTGGTTTGTGGCCGATGGAGAAGCAGAGGGCGCGGTTTCCTGTGTACTGGTTTTCGTGGTGGAAGTAGCTTTCCGGGGCGAAGGCTGCGCCGACGCCGTCCATGGCGAGGTGGATCGACATGGAGGAGTTTCTTGTGTGGAGGAAGACCGGTGGGTTGATGTTGTACTCTTTAAAGAGGTCCAGGGCGATGCCGCCGGTGTTCTGGTCTGGGTAGAGGAGAATGAAGTTTTCATCTTTTAATAAGGAAAGATCCAGCCACAGGTAGCGGAAACCGGGGCGGGTGATGGCTTTTGCGGCTAGGGGATGGTTTTCGTGGAGGACCAGGACGATCTCCTCGGTGCGCAGGACCTGGTAGTCCATGGTTTCCGGGAATTCGTGGATGTTGTACAGGGTCAGGTCGATGGAGGAAGTCTCCATGCTGTTTTCCGCGATGAAGTTTACGGCTTCCATGATATTTAAGGTTACATAGGGGTAGCGCTTGTGAAAGGATGCCATCAGGGGTTCGATCATCGTGCTGCCCATCATGATCGGAACGGCAACGTTTAAGCGGCCGCGCTGGCGGTGGGCGATATCGTCGTACTCCTGCATCCACTCATCGCCGCAGGCGACGATCTGCTCGGCGTAGTGGAGGTAGCGCTCGCCCATGTAGGTCGGGTAGTAGCGGTTTTCGTGGCGGTTGAATAGTGGACCGCCGAGGCGTTCTTCCAGGTTCTTTAAGTATTTGCTCAGGGACGGCTGGGAGATATAGAGGGATTCGGCGGCTTTGCCGATGCTCTGGTGGCGGGCGATCGCCAGGATGTAGCGTGCTTCTTTTAGTTCCATATGATTTTCTCCTATTATAGTATAGTCGCTCTGTCAGTTGGGATCTAATCAGGATCATAGCTTTACTGCATAAAAATTATAGATAATATGTATTTGACGTATAGTATACCACTTTTTATAATGAATGTACAATATAAGTGTAGTTGATGTAAAATGAAATATTTATAAGAAATACTAATCAAAACTTATTACACACAGTTAAGAAAGGGGCAAACCAATGAAAAAGAGCAGTGCATGGTGCATGCTGGTTCCGGGACTTGTGATCTTATTTCTGTTCCTGATGATCCCGCTGCTTCGCGTTCTGGTTCCAAGCGTGTTTACGGGAGATTACCCGTTCAGTGCATATGTGGACTTTTTTAAGGACGAGTATTACAGAAAGATCTTTATGAGAACCGTGCGGATCGCGGTCATCACCACATTCGTCTGTATGGTGGGCGGAATCCCGACAGCGTATTTTATCAGCCGCTGCGATAAGAAATGGAGAGGACTTCTCCTTTCCGCATCGATCTTCCCGATGATGACAAACTCCGTTATCCGAAGCTTCGCATGGATCAACATCCTCGGCAGCAACGGAATCATCAACAAGGCGATGATCGCCATGGGACTGATCGAAAAGCCGATGAAGCTTCTCTACACCGACTTTTCCATCATCATTGGTTCTGTCTACCTGTTCCTTCCGTTAATGATCGTAACGGTGGCTGGTGTTATGGAGAATATCGATGATGACATGATGGAGGCGGCACAGAGCCTCGGCGCTTCAAGAACCGAAGCGTTCATGAAGGTCATCTTCCCGATGAGTCTTCCGGGAATCATTGTCGGCGGTATCCTAGTATTTACCGGAACCCTGACGGCTTACACGACGCCGCAGTTATTAGGCGGCAACAGCAACATGGTCATGGCGACCCTGATCTACCAGAGAGCGATGTCCGTCAGCGACTGGACCGGCGCGTCCGTGATCGCCCTCATCATGATCGTTGTAACCTTAGTTGTGATCAAAGGATTTAACGCTCTGGCCGCACGGCTGGACCGCAGAGGTGAAGATTATGCGTAAAAATAAAGTGCTGACCATCTGGGCAGCGATCGTATTTGCATTTTTAATGATCCCGTTACTGATCATCACCGTAACGGCATTCGGCGGCGGAAGCGCCATCACATTCCCGATCGAGTCTTTCTCGACAAAATGGTTCGCGAACGTGTTCGCGTTAAAGTCTTTCCGCAGATCATTCTTAACCAGCCTTGAGGTTGCGCTCCTCGCGACATGTATCTCTCTCCTGGTTGGAATCCCGGCGGCTTACGCCCTGGCGAGAGCCGGTTTAAAAGGAAAGCAGTTATTAAAGTCCATTTTCCTTTCTCCGACCATCGTTCCGGGAATCGTAATCGGCTTTATCATGTACCAGTGCCTGATTCTGACACTCAGAATTCCGGTGTTTGCAGGACTTCTTGCAGGTCACTTTATGGTAACACTTCCGTACGTGATCCGCGTTGTCGGTTCTTCCATGGAACAGTTCGACTTTTCCATCGAGGAGGCGGCATGGAGTCTCGGATGTCCGAAAGGGGCGGCGTTCTTCAAGGTCGTTCTCCCGAATGTGACTTCCGGAATTTCTTCCGCATTCATGCTGGCGTTCATCAATTCCTTCAACAACATTCCGGTGTCCATGTTCTTATCCGGACCGGGCGTTTCCACATTCCCGTCAACATTGATGAACTATATTGAATACAACTATGATCCGACCGTATCGGCAGTTTCCGTACTTTTAATGGCAGTTACCGTAGTCATCATGGTGATCGTAGACCGCACACTGGGTATCGCAGCCCTGGCAAAATAAGGAGAATATGACCATGGCTTTTATGAGTTTAAATGGAATCGATGTAAGTTACGATAAAAAGAAACAGATCTTAAAGGGACTGAACCTGGAGGTCGAGGAGGGCGAGCTTGTCTCCCTCTTAGGACCGAGCGGATGCGGTAAGTCCACAACACTCCGTGTCGTTGCGGGCTTTATTGAGCCACAGGGCGGAACCTTCACATTAGATGGCGAGGACATGACAAAGATCCCGGTCCACAAGCGCCAGTTCGGCCTTGTATTCCAGAGCTATGCCCTGTTCCCGCACTTAAGCGTT
The DNA here is from genome assembly GCA_963646925.1 of Paludibacteraceae bacterium. Classification (GTDB taxonomy): domain Bacteria; phylum Bacillota; class Clostridia; order Lachnospirales; family Lachnospiraceae; genus Pilosibacter. The sequence goes on along the minus strand of CAVIYT010000059.1, from coordinate 5,571 downwards.
TATGACAACGTGGCATTCGGACTCAGAACGAGAAAGATGGACAAGGATGTGATCGACAAGAAGGTCAAAGAGATCCTTGAGGTCTGCGGCCTGACAGAGCTTGCCGACCGTTTCCCGAAGCAGATGTCCGGCGGACAGCGCCAGCGAGTTGCACTGGCGAGAGCGCTTGTCATCGAGCCGAAGTTACTGCTTTTAGATGAGCCGTTATCAAACCTTGACGCGAAATTAAGACTTTCCATGCGTGTGGAGATCAAACGTCTTCAGAAACGCCTTGGAATTACTACATTATTCGTTACACATGACCAGGAAGAATGTTTCTCCATTTCCGACAAGGTAGCCGTTATGAATGGCGGTGTCATTGAGCAGTTCGACACACCGGAGAACATCTACAAGAGACCGGCAACAGAGTTCGTCGCAAGATTCATCGGTTTTGAGAATTTCCTGGAGCTTGCGAAAAAACAGGACGGCGTTTACACAGCGCCGGATGGAAGTGAGTTCTTAACTTCCATGGATCTCGACTGTGAGAGCTTCGCTGGAACGATCCGCCCGGACGATATCTGCCTGGCAGACGATGTTCAGACAGAGAACGTTTTAAGCGGCAGGATCGGTGTCCGCACATTTCTTGGAAAGAGCTACCAGTACGAGGTCGAGACTTCTGCCGGTGTCCTGAAGGTAAATATGGGAACTGACCATATTTATAAAGAGGACGAGGAGATCCGTCTGTATCTGCCGAAGGATAAGCTGATCCTTGTGAAAAGATAAGAATCAGGAACGATCAAATCGTTGTCCAGATGAAAAACAATTAAGTGAACCATCGCTGGATGTGGGACATGTCTGGAAAGTTCCGGAAATGACCTGTGTTCATGCGGTAAAATATGTAACTGCCCATTTGCGCGGTTTGTGCGGAAAGCACAGACCTGCCGGACGGTTACAAAACATTATCTCAAGAAGAGAGAAAAAGGAGAAAACATCATGAAAAAAACAGCAGCAGTTGTACTTTGCGCAGCAATGATGCTTACCGCTTGCGGCGGCGCATCCACAACAGAGACTACAGCAGCAGGAAGCCAGGCAGCAGGTTCTGAGGCAGCAGCTTCCGCAGAAGAGACAAAGGCAGCTTCCGGAGACGCACAGAAGCTCGTATTATCCACATACGGTCTCAGCGAGGACATTTCCGAAGAGGAAGTTTACACACCGTTTGAGAACGAGTTCAACTGTGAGATCGTTACTGAGACAGGCGGCACAAACGACCGTTATACAAAATTAGCAGCAGACCCGAACTCCACAATTGACGTGATCGAGCTTTCCCAGGCTATGACAGCAAAGGGCGCTGACGAGGGACTTTTCGATACCATCGACTTAAGCCAGATCCCGAACGCTGAGAAGTTAATTCCGGCTGCAAAAGAGCTCGCAGAGGCTGGACAGGGTGTTCCGTACACAATCAACAGCATCGGTATCATCTACAACCCGGAGCTTACAGGATTTGAGATCACAAGTTTTGATGACCTTTGGGACGAGCGTCTTGCAGGCATGGTTTCCATCCCGGAGATCACAACAACATTCGGACCGGCTATGGTTTACGTTGCAAGCGATCACGCTGGTGTTGACGTAACAACAGACAACGGAGAGGCAGCTTTCCAGGCACTTGCAGACTTAAAGCCGAACCTTGTTAAGACTTACACAAAGTCTTCCGACTTGATCAACATGTTCACATCCGGTGAGGTTGCGGCAGCCGTTGTCGGCGACTTCGGTGTTCCGACGATCGTAGCAGCTAACCCGTCTCTCGTATATGTTACACCAGACGGAGCTTACGCAAACTTCAACACCATCAACGTAACAAAGAACTGTGCAAACAAAGAACTTGCATACGAGTACATCAACTACCGTATCAGCGAAGAGCTTCAGACAAAGACTGGTAAGGCATTAAACGAGGCTCCGACAAACTCTGATGTTACATTCACAGAGGAAGAGTCCAAAGACATGACATACGGCGACAAGGCTGCAAATGTTAAGGTTGTTGACTACTCCTTCGTAAACCCGATCTTAAACGACTGGATCGATCAGTGGAACAGAACTATCAACAACTAATAACGAGGAAATTTATATGAAACCCGATTTCATTCTGAAAAATGTCATGGTCTATCAGACCTTCAGACAGTGTTTTGAAAAGCGGGATGTGGCAGTTGCAGGGGAAAAGTTTTATTGCATTTCCCCTGCAATTTCATATCTGGGAGTTGAGGAGAGGGATGGAAAAGGTAGATACATGCTGCCGGGTCTCGTGGATATCCATATGCACATTGAGAGCTCGATGACATATCCGGGCGAGTTTTCCAGGATCACGCTGCCCTACGGCGTGACGACGGTGGTTGCTGATGCCCATGAGATGGCGAACGTGTTCGGCATGGACGGCATCCGGGCGTTTATGGCGCAGAAGACGAAGCAGGATATTTTCTGGGCGATCCCGTCCAGTGTTCCGGCGACGAATGAGAAGTTGGAGACGTCCGGGGCGTCACTCGGTGTTAAGGAAGTTTCTGAGCTGGCGTCTTTAGATGGAGTTCTCTGCCTTGGGGAGATCATGAACTATAAGGATCTCTCGGCGGAGGGCGAGAGCCGGACGAGGGACCTAATCGATGTGTGCCGGAACGCGGGAAAGAACCTCCGGATCGAGGGACACTGCCCGGGACTTACGGGGGCGGACCTCAATCGCTTTATCTATGAAGGTGTTGACGCGGACCATACGCAGCAGACGCCTCAGTCGGTATTGGAGAAGACGGAGCTTGGAATGTTTCTGGAGCTGCAGTTGAAATCACTGACACCGGAAGTTGTGAAGGTCGTGTGTGATCATGCGCTGTATGAGAATGTGGCGTTGGTGACGGATGACACGATGGCGGATAAGCTGTTAGTGGGTCAGCTCAATAAGATCATCGAGGCAGCTGTGAAGGCGGGAATGCCGATGGAGAAGGCGATCTACTGTGCGACATGGACGCCGTCCAGGAGAATACACCTGGATGACAGAGGAATGATCGCACCGGGTAAGATCGCGGACTTTATGCTGCTTGACAGTCTGGATGGGATCGAGCCGGTGGTGGTTTATAAGAAAGGTGAGTGTGTGTTCTGCAGGGATGATGAGGTGTGCGGTGCGGCAGAAGGCAGGAAAGCGCAGGAAGAGTGCGCTGGGGCGGCTGGATCTGGTGTAGAAGCTACAGAGGCACCGACCGCAGGCGCAAGCGAAGCACAGTCTGGATCTGGTGCACTGGCGGCTGCGGCGTGCAGTTTCCCGGACTCTTTCTACCACACGATCAACTGCCGTCCGGCGGAGATCTCCGACTTTGTGTTGAAGGCGGAAGACCCGGACGCGAAGTGGGCAGAAGTCAACGTGATGAAGATCGGCACGTTCGGAACGGCGACCACGCCGGTGAAGCGCCGTGTTGAGGTGAAGGACGGCGTGATCGACTGGAAGTCGACGGGACTTTCCCTTGCAGTCGTTTTCGAGAGGTACGGAAAGAATGGAAATATTGGGTACGGTTTTGTGGAAGGAGCGCTGACAAAACCGGGCGCTGTGGCCACTACGTGGTCCCACGACAGCCACAACCTGTTTGTGTTAGGGACGGATGAGAACGACATGAAACTGGCCCAGAGACGTGTTCTGGAGCTTCAGGGGGCATATGTGGTGTTCTCCGGAGGAAAGTCTCTGGCGGAGGCGAGACTCACCATCGGCGGCATCGTTTCGGACCAGCCCATCGAGGTCCTTGGACAGGAACTGAAGGAGGTCCGGGCGGAGATGGAAGGTCTCGGATACGTGAACAACAACGTGATCATGTCCATGTCCACGCTTTGTCTTCCGGTTTCTCCGAAGTTAAAGCTCACGGATCACGGGCTTTTGACGGTGCTGGGGCAGGAGCATGTGCCGTTGGTTGAAAAGTACGGGGAGTGAGCGACACTGCCCGCAGCCGGCTTTTCTTTGGGAAAAAGAGAAAGGCCGGCTTAGATCGAAATTATGAAGGATGAAATTAGAACGATGAAGAAGATTATCAAAAACGGCATTGTTGTGACGATGAACGCGGCAGGTGATGTCTGGAATCATGGTTATGTGATGGTTGAGGGGACGAAGATCCTGGCAGCAGGAGCGGAGGAAGAGCTTGATGCGAAGCTTCAGGAGCTTACCGCGCAGGGCGCTTTAAAGACCGGAGAGACCTTCGAGGAGATCGACGCAAAGCGCGCCATCGTGATCCCAGGCCTTGTAAATACCCACTGCCACCTGGGCATGATCCCGTTCCGCGGCCTCGGGGATGACTGCAAGGACCGTCTGCGTGTATTCCTGCTTCCAATGGAGAACCAGGCGATGGACGCTGAGATGGCGGAGCTTTCCACAAGATACGCCATCGGCGAGCTGCTGCTCTCCGGCGTGACGACGGTGCTCGACATGTACTATTTCGAGGAAGTTGTTGCGAAGGTTATGGATGAGATGGGGATCCGGGGAATCGCCGGTGAGACGGTGATGGAAAAGGATTCCTGCGACAGCAAGAGCGCGGATGAGGCGATCCGGCGTGGAATCGCCCTGATCGAGGCGTACAAAGACCACCCGCGTGTTTCCGGCGCGATCACGCCCCATGGAACCACCACCTGCAGCCCGGAGACCTTAAAACGGGCGTATGAGGAGGACGTGAAGGCGGGAACCGTGTTTACGCTCCACGTGGCGGAGATGGACTACGAGATGACCCAGTTAAAGGAACAGTACGGCATGACGCCCATCGAGTTCATGGAGCACATCGGCGTCCTCGGCCCGAATACGCTGGCGGCCCACAGCATCCGCGTAACGGAACATGACGTGGAGATCCTCGCAAAGCACGGCGCGTCCGTGGCCCACTGCATCGCTTCCAACACAAAGGCCGCGAAAGGCGTGGCACCGGTGTCCCTGATGCACAAGCACGGCATGTCCGTCGGCTTTGGAACCGACGGTCCGGCGAGTGGAAATACGCTTGACCTGTTCGTCCAGATGCGGATGTGCGAGAACTTCCACAAAAATGAACTCCACGACCGCAGTGCGTTCCCGGCAAAAGAAGTCGTCTCCATGGCGACGATCGAGGGTGCGAAGGCGTTAGGACTCGGTGACATCACCGGTTCCATCGAACCAGGAAAACAGGCGGACCTCGTCCTCGTAGAGACCGATTCCCCGAACATGTTCCCGGTATACGACCCGTATTCCGCCCTTGTGTACAGCGCGTTCGCGTCGAATGTAAGGGATGTCTATGTTGCGGGTGAATGTCTGGTGAAAGAAAAGAAGCTGGTCCGTGAGGACTTCGTGAAGATCAGGAATGATCTGAGGGAGAAGATGGAGCGGACGGCGTTTAAGGATATGAAGAATTTGGTATAAGAGATAGATGGGAGTTTTCACTGCTGCACGTAAATAGTTTTTTTGAACTATCTTGACGATAAAGGTAATAAAATATATACTTTTGTATAAGACAAGGGAATAGCTTGAGGAAGAGCTATTCCCTTTTTTAAAAGAATGAATGTTTGTAACTGTTCAGTAGGTCTGCGCACTTGTTGCGCTGACCGTAAGAAAACTTAGGT
>CAVIYT010000058.1:0-3268 GCA_963646925.1 Paludibacteraceae bacterium | reverse complement strand
TCCTTAAACTGAAGTCTCAGCTTTTCCTGCCGTCTCTTTATCACGGTCTTCGAATAGTTCTTTTCCTGCCAGATTCCGATCAGCAGGCCGCCAAGCACCGCAACCGGGATAAATCTGTAATAGATAAACAGAACGATTCCCACCATGAAGGAGAAAAACAGATATGCCAGCACATGCTGTCCTTTTGTCATATTGCACTCATAATACCTGAGTCTTACCTTAGTTTTCTCGTCCATCATTTCCCTCCAGATAATCGTATACTCCGGCCAGAATAAATTTATCCTGCCTCAGGATCTTGTTTTTCGTCCTCACAAGTCGTCCGGAGACCTTCTTTAATGTTGATTTCTCATCTTCCTTAAATTTGTAGATCGAGTTCAGTGTTACCCGGCCGTTCTCATAGCCCGTAACTTCAGTGATCTCCATACATTTTCTTGAGAAGTCGCGCAGTCTTGACAGATGTACGATATAATCCACCGCGGAAGCGATCTGCTGCCTGATCGCCTCAAGCGGGAGATCCGCGCTTCCGGTGAGTACCATTGTCTCCAATCGGGAAAGCATTCCTTCCGGAGAGTTTGCATGTCCTGTGGAAAGACTTCCATCGTGTCCGGTGTTCATGGCCTGAAGCATATCCAGTGCCTCCGGTCCACGGACCTCTCCGACGATGATCCGGTCTGGTCGCATTCGCAGGGATGCTTTGATCAGATCACGAATCGTAATTTCATTTGCATCCTTCGAGTTTGCCTTTTTCGTCTCCATGCGCACCAGGTTTGGAATATTTTTGATCTGAAGTTCAGCGGAATCCTCTATTGTGATTACACGTTCCCACGACTGTATGTAATTTGACAGTGCGTTTAAAAATGTTGTCTTACCACTTCCTGTTCCGCCGCAGACAAACACATTATGTCTGGTCGCTACAACTTTTTCCAGAAAGTCCGCTGCTTCCGGGGTGATGGATCCGTAAGAAAGAAGTTTTTCGATCGTCATCGGGTTTTTCGAGAACCGTCGGATCGTGACGGTTGCCCCATTTAACGCAACCGGCGGAAGAACAACATGAACACGTGATCCATCATCGAGTCTCGCGTCAACGATCGGGTTACTGGCATCGACTGTTCGGTCCATGCTGCTGACAAACCGCTTTACGATACGTTCCAGATCCTCACTGCTCTCAAAGTGTTCTTCCAGCTGCATTAATTTTCCGCTTTTCTCCACAAAGATCGTGTCATATCCATTGATCATGACCTCCGTGATATCCGGATCCATAATGATCTTGCCAAGAATTCCAAGACCTTCTACAGATTCTGTCACTGTATATTTCAGTGTTTTTTTATCTTTAAATGACAGATTCTGATAGTACCAGTAGAGTCCTTCATCATTCTGTCTCGCCCATTCGATTCGTTCCTGGATCTTATGATCGATCAGATCAGACATTTCATTTGCCGAATACTCCCGCATCCGGCCTGCCTCCTGAACGATCTTCTTTAAAACGGCGACTTCATCCATAAAATATTCTTTTGCCATAAAAAAACCTCTTTTGCGTTATGATTCCAGAATTCTGTCGATGTCCATTTCTCCATTTTTTTCGATCGCATGCAGAATGTTTTTCATCTGTAAATTTCCATAATTATGGATCAGTCCCGCCTCAGCAAAGGCATTTTGTCTGCAGTATGAGGAATTACTTTCAGCGAAATTATGGACTACCAGCATTTTTTTCTTATATTCATTGACAATTCCCTGCCGTAAAAACAACTGCATCTTCATAGAACACAGTTCCCCAGGTTTTTCTGTCACGATGATCGTATCAGAAATTTTCATTACCGTCGCTTCCATAGATCCAATACCACTGTTGAGATCTATGACCAGAACATCGCACACGCCGCTCTTCTGTATCTTATGGATAACGTCCTCAATTTCCTCTCCTGAAACAGCCTTATGATCCGCAAGCCGCTCAAATCCCTCGACATAGCAGATATCATTGATGCCTTGTTTCATCAGGCCTTTCATTTTTAATTCGAAGTTTACGCTCTCGTCTGCCGCGGCTTCAGCCAGTGCTACAATCCCCGGCTCCTGATATGGATTCAGTGCGTCGGCACTGCACAATGCCTCCAGGCTTAAAAACAGAGGTTTCTTTCCTTTTTTTGCTGCCAGACCAGCGATTGCAAGGGCAACCGTAGTCTTTCCGCTTCCTCCAATAGGGGAATATACCGATACGACTGACATTTTCCCTGCATGATCTGATTCGTAGGAATATCCGGCTTTTTCTGCATATGCGCGGATCATATCCTTATATATTTTACTGATTCTCTGGTATTTTGAAATGTGAGCACATTCCTTGTAAAGACTTGTATTTTCCGCCTCTTCACTGTAAAGGCAGATCGGCATTTTCACCCTTGAAAAATTGATCCTTGATTCCGACAGATCCGGGTCAAACATTACAACATCAAAGGACTCATTTTCCATCGCATTCTCAAGTTTATCTGCACTGGTATAAACATAGATCGTCAGATCGCTGTAGCCCTGCAGCTCTTCGGATATTTTTCTCAGGTACTCTTTATTTGAGTCTGCTATTGCAAGTAAAATATTCATACCAAGTCCCCCATTTATTTTCTTTTTGTAATTATTTGAATAGAAGCAAAATATCTCCTATTTACTAGAAATAAGATACCATATATTCCTTAATTTTTATTGCAGCGTTCAAAATCGACCCACTTTTCGACAAAAAAGAGAAATTTCTCTTTGGAAAGAAGTTTCCTTTTTTTCATTGTTTTGATGTTTTCTATTACAGCCCCCACTGCCTTAAAAGTACTTCTGCTTCCTCTTCGCTGATTCCTTCTGTATTCTGGACCGACTGGTCATTTTCGCGGGCAAGGGGAACCATTGCGGCAAAAGGATATTTGTTCAGATATTTACAGTCGGAGATGTAACACTTCTCTTCTGAATTATCTCCTGTGAAGAATACCTGTCCGCAGATAGCACCTGCATACCCGCTATAATTTTCATTTACCAGTATATCACCTGCAGCCAGGCAATTCTTGATGAAACCACCTTTCATTTCCCCTGCAATCTCACCCATACAAGAACCACCCATCATAATAATTGCCTTCTCACTCGGTTCTTTGGTGTCTTTGTAAATTGCATCCTTCAACTTTTCACCGAATGATTCTGTTCCATCTTGATATTGAATTGCACCTGTATTGGCACAATCTTCTATTGTCCAACTCTCACTGGTTTCCTTTGAATAATCTACATGGCCAAGAATACCACCTAATCT
>CAVIYT010000057.1:0-2814 GCA_963646925.1 Paludibacteraceae bacterium | reverse complement strand
TATCTCTACCGCTCCAGAACTACCATGTAGTAGTCTTTTCCGTTCTGATTTTCATGGGCGATTCCCATTCTGCGGTAGTATTCCAGGGAATATTTCTTATCGTCTTTCCTGTCAAACTTCTCCTGCATCCGTATCTCCACCGATGTATAAGGATCGTATGACTCTTCCGGTCCCCAGAGGTACATCTCAGACAATGTGGCGCTCTTCCGCTCCGGAATTGCGGTCTTTATGTAATCGCTTATGGTTCCCTCACCCGGAATCGTATTTTTGCTCTTGGAATATCCCTTTTCCATGGCGGAGGAAAGTCTCGCCTTTGCCGCGTCACAGAGTTCCATATCTAAAACGAAGGTGGCGCGTCCGTCATAGAACTCCACATCCCCGTTGTCATAATCATCTTCCGCTTCCGGATAAGCATCAAAAAACAGGTCGCTCTTCTCCTCATTCATCTCATCAAAGAGTTCCTGTTCCTTCTCATCCAGCACGTATACAGGATACGCGCCGCCCCGTGTGTTCGGAGTTTTCCGCGCATAGGACAATGTTCCGTCCTTCGTAAACGTGTAACATGTATTTTCATCTTCTATAAAATCCGTGCTCCAGGCACCGTTTCCCATGAGGTAGTACCACTTTCCGGAAATTTGATTCCAGCCCGGTACCGCTCCGAGAGTCTCCGGAACTGCCGCATATGCGGGAACCGCTGTCATTCCCGTGATCATGCAGAGGACCGCTGCCATTTTTCGTACTTCTTTCCTTCGGATCATTCTGATCGCCTCCGCTTTTTTCATTCCTTTTCACTTGCAATATTATCTATGTTTATGTTAAAATACTCAAGAACCAGTTTTCAAAAAATGTGCCAAATGAGACAAAATGCCCGTTTTTGTCCAATTTGGAATGGATATAGGAGTTTTGTGTTTTATGTTAAGATTACCGATCCAGGAGGAGCATGTCTCCGTCCGCAGAACCTACCTGCTTTTAATGAAAGCACTCTTGGATCTGCTTGCGGAAATGCCGTTTGAGAAGATCTCCCTCACCGATATCTGCCGGGTCTCCATGGTCTCCCGGTCCACGTTCTACCGGTATTTTGAGGATAAATATGACCTGCTCCACTACTGTGTAAAGATGTATATCGAGAGTCTCCGGCCTGTGGAAGACCTGATCTACTTTAAAAATATCGATTCTCTGCGGCTGTTCTTAAAATATCTGATCGCCCAGGTGGATGAAAATATCACGCTTTATCGAAAGATCTACCAGGCAAATAAGAACGGCTCCCTGATGTTTACGATCCAGGAAGATCTTGCGAAAATCCTCACCGAGAGCGGCTGGCAGGGGGAAATCCAGGGATACCGGTTGAAGATCCCGCTTCCGCTCTATGTTTCGTTTATGTCAAGTTTTTATCTCACAACGCTAAGATCCTACCTGGAGATGGCCGATGAATATGACCTGAATACCTTTGTGGACAGTGTCTGTCTCTTTGCTCTCCGGGATTTCTGGGATAAGGATAACGGTTGAATCACGATCCGCATAACAAAATGCCGCCCGACGTTTCTTTTTCGGTCACGCTGGGCGGCATTATTTTCTTACGAGATGATAGATCGCCCCATTTCCAGTGAGTGCTCCGCAGGATGCCAGGAATCTGTCAAGCTTTCCAAGCTCAAACCACGCGGTGCTGTCCTCCGTGAGCCACACTCTTCCCATGACAACTACAAATCCTGTCAGGGTGCAGATCACGATGGTATCTAAGAATACGCCGAGCGCCTGGACACAGCCCTGATCGCAGGGATGGTTCGCGTCCGCCGCCGCTGCCGGCATGGTGATAGTTCCCTGTCCAGCCTCATTGGACATAAGGCCTCTCTTGATTCCCTGGCTTAACGCGATACCGAAAGCTCCGTCGAAGACTGCCTCCGGGCGGAACGCCTCAGAGAAGACTGCTGCGAAGAACCACGGGATCCGCGGGACATTGAATACAATAAGAAGAATAACCGTCAGGATGTAGATCACTGCCATAACCGGAACCAAAAGATCTGTGACCTTTGTGACTTTCTTGATACCGCCAAAACTGATGACCGCCGTCGCCGCGATGAGCACCGCGAAGGAGATCCAGTACAGGGCGGAATTTGTCTCGATGACGGTTCCCGTAAATACGCCCGCGATAGCGCCGACTGCGGAGATCGTGTTGAATCCCTGTGCCGGGAAGTAGAGGAAAGCGTAGATAATATAGAGAACGCTGAGCGCCGCGCCGGCCTAGGCCGCATTCTTTAAAAGTCTTCTCCCGTAGAACGGCAGGCCGCCCACATACTCGTCGTCTTTTCTCTCCTTAAAGATCTGGGAGAGCGTCGTCTCCACAAAGGCCGTTGCCATTCCGAAAAATGAGGAGACCCACATCCAGAAAAGAGCTCCCGGCCTCCGGTGGAGATTGCGCCGGTGACACCTAAGATATTTCCGGGGCCGACACGCATGGCTGTCGACAAGAGGAATGACGCGAGGGTAGAGATTCCCGTGCCGCTGCTCTTCTGTCTCATCAGAACATGAAGTCCGTAGCGGAATTTCCGCACCTGGATAAAACGAAGCCGGAATGTGAAATAAATTCCGCTTCCCACCAGGAGAATGATCGCAAGGCTGAAGTTGCCGAGGATCGGGATCTTTGCGTACCAGTCAAAGTTCGTCGGAAAATCCCAGAACAGGTTTGAAACGATCTGGATCTTCCCACAGATGGCGTTTACGGCCTGAAACAACGCTTCCATAGCTTTTTCCTCCTCATAATTCAATTTTTTCCGGATTGCCGGGAACTTTTCTGCACTGTTTTTCTGTGACGGTTTC
>CAVIYT010000056.1:0-3625 GCA_963646925.1 Paludibacteraceae bacterium | reverse complement strand
GCGGCTTTAAAGGAGAACGGCTACCGTCTTTCCCTTGAGAATCCGACGAACCAGATCTTTGTGATCCTGGAAGATGATGTTCTGAAGCGGCTTCAGGAACACGCGATGTTCAGTTTCTGGGAGAAATATGACGATTCCCATACAATGATACGGATCGCCACAAGCTGGGCGACAACGAAAGAACAGACGGATGCGCTGATCGCTCTTTTAAAGGAAAACCGCGCCCGGTAAAAGACCGAATTTCCCTGCTATGGCCCATTCGGAATCAGCATTCTGACACTGACTTCGTCCAATATTACATATTCAGGAGGTATTTTCACATGACTGACAGACAACAGCTGATCGTAAACAACGTAGATACCGTAAAACAGCTCATTCTCGACGCGGAGCGCTGGATCTGGGCTCATCCGCAGACCGGTTACACCGAGTGGCAGGCTCATGACTATCTCGTAGAGAAATATGAGGCACTTGGATACACACTCGTAAAGGCAGGAAACATTCCGGGCTTCTACACAGACGTTGAGACAGGAAAACCGGGCCCGAAGGTAGCGATCTTCGGCGAGCTGGACGCTCTCGACATCGCGAACCATCCGGAATCTGTAAACGGAATGACCCACTGTTGCGGACATAACGCCCAGTCCGCTGCCCTTTTAGGAATCGCAGCTACTTTAAAACAGCCGCATGCCCTTGATGGTCTCTGCGGATCCATTCGTCTCGTTGCCGTTCCTGCAGAGGAGATGATCCAGCTTGCATTCCGTGAGGAACTCCGCCAGAAAGGCATCATCAAGTACAACGGCGGTAAGACTGAGTTCATGTACCGCGGTCTCTTAGACGGCGTTGACATGGCGATGATGGTTCACGGCATGACAAAGGGATCCGGCGTCAATGAGGACGGCGATACCGATCTCGATTTTCAGGCACTTCTCGGAATGAACGGATGTATGGCGAAAAATATCCGCTACAAAGGAAAATCTGCCCATGCAGGCGGAGCTCCTCATATGGGGGTCAACGCGGAGTACGCCGCTATGCTGGGTCTCCAGGCATGCAACGACCTGCGTGAGACATTCCAGGAGAAAGACACGATCCGCTTCCATCCGATCCTGATGGGCGCAAACTGTGCCGTAAACATCATCCCAGATGAGATGAAGATCGAGAGCTATGTCCGCGGAAAGACTTTAGACGCGATCAAGAGAGAGAACATCAAGATGAACCGCGCGCTGACCGGCGCTGCCCTGGCTATGGGTGCAGGCGTTGAGTTAAGCGACCGTCCTGGCTATGCGCCGGAATATCATGATCCGGCATTCATGAAGCTGGCTGAGGAATGCTGTGTGGCACTCTGCGGAAGAAAGAAAGTTGTCTTCGACTATAACGGCTGGAGCACAGGTTCCTCCGACTTCGGCGATGTCACCTGCGTAATGCCGGGTATCCAGTTCAACGCAGGCGGCGCTGTCGGCACACTCCACGGCATCGATTTCCAGATCACCGATCCGAACCGTATGTGCGTGAACGCCGCAAAAGCAGAACTCTTCCTCGTAGATGCCCTGCTCTCCAACGACGCTGTAAAAGCAAAAGAGATCATCGCCAACTACAAGCCGCAGTACCCGTCCATCAAGGCGTACCTCGAAGCGATCGACGCGCTGACACTTGATAAGGATGCTGTGAAATATGATGAAAAGGGAAATGTGATCGTAGATTTCCAGAACTAATTTTCAAGATATGCTAAGTATGATTTGCCCCGCAGGAACTGCTGATTGCTGCTTCTCGCGGGGCAATTTGCACTTACAGGATCTGCCCATGGCAGTTCTCGGATACATGGCAGCTACCAAAAAAGAGCCTCGTATGTCTCCATACCTGGCTCTTTCTTCTGCAATCGGATTTTCATGAGATTGTCCCGGCAGACCGCAGGCAGCCCACGGTCTGTCGGTCAATTTGGGTTGTCACCACTGGAACACTTTCTGTTCCCGGGCGATAGAATTTTAATTTTCTTATTGAAAATTAGTTAGCGCTTGCGTTGGACGGGGATGCAACTACTCCGCTTGCTGCAAAGCTCTTATAAAGAACTCCCTTTGTGTTGCTGAAGCTGTAACCTGTAGCATCGATCAGAACGTCATCGTCATCCTTGTACTCCTTGGAAGCAGTCTGAATGGAACCGCTCTTGTTTACGATGTAGCTTGCTCTCTGAGCTGTTGCCTGTGTAGCACCATCTTCCATGATGTAAACAGTAACATCTTTTACTTCGTACTTGTCATCATCAGCAGTTACAAGGATACCGTCTCTGTAAAGCTTGCCGCTCTTAGCACCGTTGATGCCGGCTGCATTGTAGTAACCCTGAGACTTGTTGTCGCTTGTAGCGAAGTAGAAACGTGTGGATGTGCCTGCCTCATCCTTGATCGTCTGGGAACCGTCTTTTCTGTAACCGTCATCCCATCCGCCAAGGTAGTACATCTTTGCAACGCCATCTTCCTCATCACCTGCATCTGTCTTGATGAACTTGGAAAGCATCTGGCCATTTTCATTGAAGTAGTATGTCTTGCTGTTGATCTTCTTCTCGTACATTACAAGACCGTCATCATCGTCATCGTAATTGTCCTCTTCGAACTGGGAATCAAATGTGTCAGCCTCGCCGTCCTCGAGTTTATATCTTGTAGCGCCGATACCTGTTTCTGTGGAATCGTCCGGAACGTAAACCTCACCGCTCTTGTTGATCCAGAACCAGTATTTATCGTTATCATCGTCAGCCTCGCCGAACTGGGTGTTGCTGTATGCTTTTACCCATTTGCCCTTCTTCATGTGACCGTCATCTTCGTCACCGCAGAAGTGAACCTCATCAGCCTCGATGTCTTTCAGCTTTGTATCATATGTTCCATCAGTGTCGTCATCATCGTTCCAGATCTGCTCGTAACCGTTGGAACCAGTCTTAGCAACCCATCCGTAAAGCATCTCGCCCTGGTTGTTGAAGAAGTATGTCTGTCCCTTTACGTTGGACTTCTTACCAGTTGCTGCTTTACCGCTGGACTTTAAGTAATACCAGTGCTCTTCGTCATCAGATCCTACATCGTCCTGATCAACGTCCGGAGCGTAGTCATATACCCATGTATTTTCAAGACGTGCACCTGTCTCGTCGCAGTAGTATGTCTCGGAGTTCTCACTCTTGATCTCTGCGCTGGATGCCTCGTCCCAGCCATCGCCGCTCTTCTGTACCCATCCGGTAAGCATCTCACCTTCAGAATCGAAGAAATATGTTTTTCCCTTGTAAGTGATCTTCTCGTCCTCGGCTCTCTTACCGTTGGATTTGAAGTAGTACCACTGCTCTTCAGCGGAATCATCATCGTACGGAGCTGTTAATCTCCAGTCGTTTGTGATCTTCTGTCCAGCGCTGTTAACGAAGTAGTAATCTCCGTCATCCTCGACCCACTCGGAGCGAACAAGCTGTCCGTCATCACCTACATAGTAATCTTTACCATTACTTGTGCAGAATGTGTTCTCGTAAGCGTCACCATTCTTGTCGTAGCAGTACCACTCACCGTCTACCATCATCCATGTTCCCTTGGATGCTGCGAAAGATGTGAGGGAAGCGCCTAATGCTAACAGAGCTGCTGCGGATACTACTGCAGCAATTTTAGTC
>CAVIYT010000055.1:0-9415 GCA_963646925.1 Paludibacteraceae bacterium | reverse complement strand
TTATCAAGTCCATCAAACCGGATGTGATCTGCATGGTAGACAACTGCTACGGTGAGTTCGTGGAAGAGCTGGAGCCGACCGACGTTGGAGCCGATATGATCGTAGGTTCCTTAATTAAGAACCCGGGCGGCGGACTTGCCCCGATCGGCGGCTATATCGTCGGCCGCAAGGACTGCGTGGAGCGGGCGGCATACCGTCTGACAGCTCCGGGTCTCGGAAAAGAGGTCGGTGCCAGCCTTGGCGTCAGCCAGTCTCTCTACCAGGGACTCTTCCTGTCCCCGACTGTCGTTGCGGGCGCGTTAAAGGGAGCGATCTTCGCGGCAAACGTATATGAGAAGCTTGGTTTCGGCGTAGTTCCGAACGGAACCGAGAGCCGTCATGATATCATCCAGGCCATCACCTTCGGAACACCGGAAGGCGTCATTAAATTCTGTGAGGGGATCCAGGCGGCAGCCCCGGTGGACAGCTTTGTGACACCGGAGCCGTGGGCAATGCCGGGATATGATTCCGACGTTATCATGGCAGCAGGAGCTTTCGTTCAGGGTTCCTCCATCGAGCTCTCCGCGGACGGTCCGATCAAGCCGCCTTACGCGGTATATTTCCAGGGCGGACTCACCTGGTACCACGCGAAGCTCGGTATCTTAATGTCCCTGCAGAAATTAGTGGATGCCGGAATCGTGACACTATAGAAAAGCAATGCGTTTGCTGTCTGCGCGGCGCGTGAACAGCAGCACCGTACTGCTTACAGGAATGTGAACTTTTTCTTAACTCATTGTTTTTGAGTGTGAAATATGCTAAAATTTCCTGCATAAGCGAAACAAACACCCGCCGGGACCGCCAGATATGATAGACACGGCCCCGGCGATCGAGAGGAATGAAACAGTATGAAGAGTAAAAGTTCCTGGGCGCTGCTTCTCCTTCTGCTTTCTGGAATCGTTCTGGGAGGCTTTATCGGGGAGATGACAGCAAGTGTGCCGGGACTTTCCTGGCTGAACTTTGGGGAATCCTTCGGGCTTAACGATCCGCTGGTCTTAAACCTTGGGATCCTCGTGATCACGTTCGGACTCAGTATCCGGATTACGATGGCGAGCATCATCGGCGTGATCATCGCAATTTTAATATACCATTTCCTATAGAATTTAGATTCTGCGGAGAAACTTCTGTCATGTGGGAAAATTGCCGAATGACGGAAAAGGGGACATCAGCCGTATCGTGTACTTGGAGAGACCGGAAAGGCGGGATGTCAGTATGGAAAAGAAAAATGGAAAGACTATGAAGGGACTTCCGGTTTCGGAACGCCCCTACGAGAAGGTGCTGGAGAGAGGTCCGGCATCCCTCTCGGACGCGGAACTTCTCTCCGTGATCCTTCGCTCTGGGACAAAGAATATCCCGGTGCGGGACATGGCGGAGGAGATTTTGAAATCGGGGAATCCGCCGGGACTTGCGGGACTTCTTCACGGAACTATGGAGGACTACAAGGAGATCCGTGGCGTTGGAGCGGTGAAAGCGATCCAACTCGCCTGTATCGGGGAACTCTCCGCGAGGATCTGGAAAGCGGCGGCATCGGAGAAGACCATCGTCTTTGACGCGCCGTCAAAGGTGGCATCGTTCTATATGGAAGAGATGCGCCACTTAGAGCAGGAGAATTTGAAGCTCCTGCTGTTGAATACAAAAAACATTCTGCTGAGGGACATCACAGTCTCCAGGGGAACGGTAAACGCCTCCTGCGCGACTCCGCGGGAGATCTTCATCGAGGCGATCCGTTTCCGCGCCTGCGGGATCATCCTGCTCCACAACCATCCGAGCGGGGATCCGACGCCGAGCAGGGAGGACTGTCTCTTTACAGAACGCGTCCGGGAAGCTGGAAATCTTATGGGAATTCCGCTTCTGGACCATATCATTATCGGAGATAATTCCTATGTGAGCCTTAGAGAACGGGGAATTTTTGAAACATGAAAAACAATACGAAATATTTTCTATTTGGATTGTCGCTTCTCTGCGTCTGCATGATCGGAATCACGACGATCAAGGGAAGCATCTTAAACCCGCTGAGAACAGCGGTGGGCTACGTGCTGGTTCCGATCCAGTCCGGTGTGAACCGGGTGGGCGGCGGTCTCTACAATGAACTCAGCAGTGTCGGAAAGCTGAAGACAGCGCTGACGGAAAACGAGTCCTTAAAGACCCGCGTGGATGAACTGACGGAAGAGAATACGAGACTCCGCTCGGAACAGTTCGAGCTGGAGCGCTTGAGAAGCCTCTACGAACTGGATCAGGAGTACATGCAGTACCATAAGATCGGTGCCCGGATCATCGCGAAGGATTCCAGTTCCTGGTTTTCCGTATTCCGGATCGACAAGGGATCCGATGACGGGATCAAGGAGGACATGAATGTCATCGCCGGAGGCGGTCTTGTGGGCATCGTCACGGATGTTGGTGCCAACTACGCCACAGTCCGCTCCATCATCGATGACTCCAGCCGCGTGAGTGCCATGGCACAGCAGTCCGGCGATTCCTGTATCGTTGCGGGCGATCTAAAGCTCTTTAAAGAGGGCCGCCTGAAGCTTTCCTACATGGAAAAAGACGATGATATCAAGGACGGGGACATGATCGTAACCTCCAATATCAGCGGAAAATTCCTGCCGGGAATTCTTGTGGGATACGCCACGGACATCACGGTGGACTATAACGACAACCTGACAAAATCGGGATACCTGATCCCTGCCGCGAGATTCGACAGACTTCAGGAAGTCCTGGTGATCACAGATTTAAAGGATGCGGGGCCGGAGATCAATGAATAGTAACATGAAATGGATCATCGTCAATTTCCTGCTGGTGATCCTGGCATTTATCGTGCAGACATGTATCTTCCCGCTGCTGCCGTTCTTGGCGGTGTACCCGAACCTCATGGTCATCCTGGTATTCTCCTTCGGATTTATCCGGGGAAGCACCTGGGGAATGGGCTATGGGCTGATCGTGGGACTTTTGATGGACCTGTCATCCGGCGGTTCCCTGGGATTTCACACCCTTGTCTTTATCTGGATGGGGTATGTGAACGGAATCTGCACGAAATATTATTATGAGGACTATATTACGCTGCCGCTGGTGCTTTCAGCGCTGAACGAAGTGTTTTATAATTTCTATCTTTATGTATTCGGCTTCCTGGTGCGGGGGAGATTGAGCTTTGGCTATTATTTCATCAACATTATCCTGCCGGAGACGATTTTTACCGTGGTGACAACACTGATCCTGTACCGGCTGTTCCTCTATATCAGCCGCAGACTGGAAGAGATGGAAAAAAGGAGAGACACAACGATTGTTTAACGATTTTTCTGAGATCCTGAAAGAGTTTTTGAAAAAGCTGCTGTCGTCAAGACTTGTGATCTTGTCGGTGGTATTTGTGGGGCTTTACGCGATCCTGGGCATACGCCTGTTCAATCTGCAGATCATGGAGGGAGAGCAGTTCCAGGAAAACTATATGGCAAAGACGGAGAAAAAGATCAGTCTTACCGGTACCCGCGGAAATATTTATGACAGAAACGGGAATGTTCTTGCATATAATAAACTGTCGTACAATGTGACACTTCAGGATAACGGAGATTACAAGAGATCCAACGACAGAAACCGGATGCTCTTAGAGCTTGTCCGGATCTTAAACCGCCACGGCGAGAGTGTGGAAGGCGATTTCTCCATCGGATATGATTCCTCAGGTGAGATGATCTTCACGACGACCAGCGAGGCGGCAAGACGGCGTTTCTTAAGCGACTACTATGGACTAAAAAAGACGGAAGATCTGGATGATCCGGACGGAAAATATCCGTCTGATGTGACGGCGAGAGACGTCTTTGACGCGAGAGTCAAATATTACGGTCTCGACCAGTTGAAGGATGACAACGGGGATCCGATCGCGATCACCGATGAGGAGGCTCTGGGAATCATCAATATCCGTTACACCATGGGACTCACCGCCTACCGGAAATACGAGTCCACAACCATCGCCTCCGACGTCAGCAAGGAGACCATGACGGATGTTCTGGAAAACTCCGGAAATTTAAAGGGCGTCGGAATCGAGGAGTCCACGATCCGTGTATACAATGACAGCGTCTATTTTGCGCCGATCATCGGCTACATCGGAAAAGTCTGGGATGACGAGCTTGAGAAACTCCGGGAGACAAATCCGGACTATGAGCTCACAGACCTTGTCGGCAAGACCGGAATCGAGGCGTCCATGGAGACAGAACTCCAGGGAAAGAAAGGTTCCCAGACCATGTACGTGGACAGTATGGGACGGATCCTGGAGGTCGTTGAGAGGACAGAGCCGGAGGCCGGACATGATATCTACCTGACCCTGGACCGTGATCTTCAGATCGGTGTCTACCATCTGTTGGAACAGCAGCTTGCCGGTATCATCACGGACAAGCTCGTAAACCGCGATCTGGATGACAACGACTACAAGAAAGCGGCGAACATCCCGATCCCGGTAAAAGATGTTTACTACCAGCTGATCAACAACAATGTCCTGGATCTCGCGGCGTTCTCCGCGCCGGAGGCATCCCAGACAGAAAAAAATATCTACGCGAAGTACAGCCAGTCGAGAGAGCAGATCCTCGCCCAGATCCGCAGCGAACTCACGGACGGTTCCGCGAGGAAAATGGTGGATCTGCCGGAAGATATGTTCGCCTACATGCAGTATATCTACACCCTGCTTTCCGACCGCCAGATCATCAAGACGGATAAGATCGACCAGGAGTCCGATACCTACAAGGCGTGGAAGGACGATACCATCAGCCTCAGGGATTACCTGTACGACGGAATCGCGGAGAGTTGGATCGACACGACGAAATTAAAGATCGAATCCAGATATTCCGACGCGGACAGCATCTACCAGACCATCGTGGAGTATGTGATGGACGACCTGCAGAACGACGCGACATTCACAAAGAAGATCTTCCGCTATCTCGTAAACAACGGCACCGTGTCCGGAAAGGAACTCTGCCTCGCCCTCTATGACCAGAATATCCTGGCCTACGATGAGAATGAGGTCCGGATGCTGGAGGCGGGCGGAGACGAGTACGCGTTCCAGTTCATCAGAAAGAAGATCTCCGATATCGAGATCACACCGGCCCAGCTTGCCCTGGATCCGTGTTCCGCCAGCGCGGTCATCACGGATGTCAACACCGGTGAGGTGCGGGCGCTGGTGACCTATCCGAGTTACGACAACAACAAGTTCTCCGGAACCGTTGACGCGGAGTACTATAATAAGTTAAATAACGATCAGTCCCTGCCACTCTTCAACAATGCCACCCAGGCACAGAAAGCGCCGGGATCCACCTTCAAGCCGATCATCGCGGTGGCAGCCCTGGAGGAGGGAGTCATCGGATTAAACGAAACGGTGAACTGTACCGGTATCTATAAGGAGATCACACCGTCGCTTAGATGTTGGATCTATCCGGGACAGCATGGACCTCTCGACGTGGTACACGGTATCCAGAACTCCTGCAACGTGTTCTTCTCCGAGATGGGACACCGTCTCTCCATGGATGAGAACGGAAACTATTCACCGGAGCTCGGTATCGAGAAGATCCGGAAATACGCGTCTATGTTTGGCCTGGATGAGACATCCGGAATCGAGATCGCTGAGAGAGAGCCGCAGATGACAACGGAGAAGCCGGAGGCATCCTCCATCGGACAGGGTAAGAACTCTTACTCCAACGTCCAGCTTTCCAGATATATCACGGCGGTGGCGAACAAGGGAACGGTCTACAAGCTGAGTCTTCTCAACAAGATGACGGATTCCCAGGGAAATCTCTTAAAAGATTTCACGCCGGAAGTCCGCTCCACCATCGATGTGAAGGATTCCACCTGGAACGCGGTCCACACCGGTATGCGCCGGGTTATCTCCGACGGTTCTGCGAGAAAGATCTTCAGCGATCTTGAGGTGGACATCGCCGGTAAGACGGGTACCGCCGAGGAGATCAAAAACGGACACCGCATCAACCATGCGTTCTTCGTTTCCTTCGCGCCGTACCAGAATCCGGAGATCGCTGTGACGGTAAATATTCCTTACGGATATTCGTCATCCAACGCAGCGACGGCCGCGAAAAATATTTACCGGTTCTACTACGGATATACGGACCTGAATTACATTCTGAATAACAGTGCGCTGAACTCTTCGAACGTAGAGATCGGAGACTAATCCGCGCATTGCACGAACAAAAAGCTGCAGCCTGGCGAATCTGCCGGGCTGTAAGGCGTTGACGGACCGGCGGTTTGGCGTACCTGCCGAAGTTACATAAAGGGGGATTTCAAGATGAAAGATGCTGTCGTAATCAAGGGAAATAAAGCGGGAATGACGGTCTATCTGGAGAAAGACCTGGATTTTGAGGAAGTTCTTCAGGCGATCGCGAAAAAGTTCAAGGCGACGGCGAAATTCTGGGGAGCCGCTCAGATGACACTGACGCTGGAGGGACGGGACCTGACGCCGGAGGAAGAGTACCGGGTCGTGCAGACCATCACGGAAAATTCCGATATCGAAGTGCTTTGTCTTCTCGACACGGACGGAAACAGGACGAAGAAATGTGAGAAGGCGCTGAACGAGAGGCTGATGGAGCTGTCTTCCCTCACGGGACAGTTTTACAAGGGAAATCTCCGGGACGGGGATGAACTGGAATCGGAGGCCAGCATCGTCGTAATCGGTGATGTGGAAAAAGGAGCGAAGGTCAGCGCGAAAGGAAACATCATCATCTTAGGCGCGCTCCGCGGAGCCGCTCACGCGGGTGTCTGCGGGAATGAGGACGCGGTGATCGTCGCCTTCGAGATGGCGCCGATGTCTGTGCGGATCGCGGGACTTTCCCTCAAAAAAGCCGGGAATGGACGCCACCTCGGAAGAGGACCGATGATGATTCTGTCCGAAAACGGGAAAGTTGTCGAAGAACCGATCAAAAAGAGCTTTCTCAGCGCACTGAACTTTATTTAAACAGTTAACTTGATAGAATTTTATAGAATCTACATTTTATACTGGAATTTTTTGCTTTTTTCATGTAAAATATATTTTGTGGATTTATGTCCAGGCGGTCTCATTCTCTGAAAATGAAGGGGCTGCAAGTACATTAAAACTGAATACAGGAGGATATTCTTATGAGTGAAGTCATCGTTGTTACATCCGGAAAAGGGGGTGTTGGCAAGACGACGACCTCGGCGAATGTCGGTACAGGACTGGCTATGTTAGGGGAGAAAGTGATCATGATCGATACAGATATCGGTCTTCGCAACCTCGATGTGGTGATGGGACTGGAGAACCGGATCGTCTACAATCTGGTAGACGTCGTAGAGGGAAACTGCCGCCTGAAGCAAGCACTGATAAAAGACAAAAGATATCCGAACCTGTTTTTACTTCCGTCCGCCCAGACCAAGGACAAGTCTTCTGTGACTCCCGGTCAGATGCGAAAGCTGGTGGACGATCTGAGAGAAGAGTTTGATTATGTACTGTTAGACTGTCCTGCCGGAATCGAGCAGGGATTTAAAAACGCCATTGCCGGAGCGGACCGTGCCTTTATCGTCACGACACCGGAGGTCTCGGCGATCCGCGACGCGGATCGGATCATCGGTCTCTTGGAGGCGGAGGAAATCTCGAAGATGGATCTTATCGTGAACCGGATCCGGATGGATATGGTCCGGCGCGGGGATATGATGTCCATGGAAGATGTGACGGATATTTTAGGTATCCCGATCCTCGGCGCGATCCCGGACGATGAGGAGATCGTGATCTCCACAAACCAGGGGGAACCTCTGGTGGGAATGAATTCCTTTGCCGGACAGGCTTATCTTAACATCTGTAAGCGGATACTTGGTCAGGAGGTGCCGCTTATGGGGCTTGAGAGAAACAAAGGTTTCTTCCGTATGTTTAGCGGCCTCTTGAAACGGGCATAAATGAAGAAGAGGCTGTTTAAGATCCTGACAGGGAGAAATTCCGGAACTATCGCAAAGAAACGGCTCGAATTCCTGCTGATCGCGGACCGCGCCGGATGTACGCCGGAGATCCTTGAAATGTTAAAAAACGACATGATAAAAGTCATATCGAGATATATGGCCATCGACCCGGAAAAGATGGAGGTCAAGATCATCCACATGGACAAAAAGGAAGCGGGAGAGAAGTTTCCGGTCCTGTATGCCAGTATTCCGGTTCGGGAACTGCTAGTTAAGGGGACATTTTAATACATGTTTTCAGAATACAATTTTAAGAACTTCAATTTCCGCCTGCTGTTCTACGCCCTGGCGTTAAATGCCATCGGGCTTCTCGTGATCAACAGCGCGGTAAACGGAGACAGAAGCTATATCAATCGCCAGCTGATCGGCCTTTTCGGCGGGCTGGTGATCATGGTCTTCCTGGCACTGATGGATTACCACAAACTGATGCGCTGCACCGGCGCGATCTATCTTGGATGTGTGGCGATCCTTCTCGCGATCATCGTTGCGGGACAGTTCGGAGGAGCCGGAACCGGTGCGAGACGCTGGATCACACTTCCTGTTATCGGACGTTTCCAGCCGTCGGAATTTGTTAAGATCGGTCTGATTATTTTCTTCTCCTGGTTTCTGCAGCGAAATCAGGAGAAGATCAACGATCTCCGCACCCTGATCATCGTCGGAGCGTTTGCTGCGGTTCCGCTGCTTTTAATTATGAAGCAGCCGGATCTGTCCACCAGTATCGTTATCGTGTTTATTATCGTGTGCCTGATCTTTGTCACAGGACTCAGCTATAAATGGATCGTCGGCGCTGCTGCCGTCGGAATCCCGGGTCTGGCGCTCACGGTGTTTCTTGCCGAGCATGGCACTGTACCGTTCCTGACAGGATATCAGGTGAACCGAATTCTCGCCTTCATCAATCCCGGAAAATACGCGGACTTGAATGTCCAGCAGGATAACTCGAAGATGGCGATCGGATCCGGAATGCTATATGGAAAAGGCCTGCTCAATGAGACGGCTATTTCCGTAAAAAACGGAAATTTCTTATCGGAGGAACACACCGATTTTATTTTCGCCGTGATCGGCGAGGAGATGGGGTTTGTGGGCTGTATGCTTGTACTGGTCCTGTACCTCTTCTTCGTATTTGAATGCCTGCGAATGGCAGGGAGAACGAGAGACCTGACCGGAAAGCTTCTCTGTACGGGAATGGCTGCTCTCGTTGGATTCCAGGCATTTACAAACATTGCGGTTGCAACCGGAATTTTCCCGAACACCGGACTTCCACTTCCGTTTATCAGTTATGGTGTAAGTTCTCTGGTAAGTCTTTATATCGGCATCGGCGTTCTATTGAACGTCGGACTGCAGCAAAATAAACTGGAATTTTAGGAGGTATTGTTATGAATGTTGGACTGATCGCGCATGATTCCAAAAAGAAACTGATGCAGAATTTCTGTAT